>JBIQMD010000202.1:0-4405 GCA_044463725.1 Truepera radiovictrix | reverse complement strand
CAGCCGATTCGTAATCGGCAGGTCGTCGGTTCAAATCCGACCGTTGGCTCCAACAGAAAGCCCGTTCAGGACGTAATGTCCGGACGGGCTTCTTCTTGCTCCTCCGCAGATTGGGGGTCACTACCCCCAATTTTACCCCCAATTTGTTGGAAACTCGGAGCCAGCGTGGTCAGGCGCGGCATCGGCCGGCGCTGCTGCCGCTCGAACTCGTGCACGTACGTGCGCATGGTGAAGGCAGGGTCCGAGTGCCCCAGCAGGATGGCCAGCTCGGGCGCGGTGATGCCGGCCGCGATCATCATGCTGGCGAAGGTGTGCCGCAGGTCGTGGAAGCTGACGTACTTGACGTCGAGCAGGTCCTGGAAGTGGGGGAGAGCCTGCGCGTCCTGCCACGCCTGCTGTCGCGCCTTGAGCATGCCGTAACCGCGGGCGCGCAATCGTTCCCGGCGCTCGCTCATCCACTCGACCAGGCGCGGGTTGCAGGCATCGATGACGCCGCGCAGGGCCCGACCCGTGTTCTCGAGGGGTTGGATGCGACCACGGCTGTTGGGGAACACCAGGCGTGAGGCGGCCTGGCCCTCGATGGCCAGGATCTCTCTCTGGCGTCGGAGGGCGGCGGCGGCTTCGGGCGTGAGCCCGATGGCGCGGCGGCCGGCGTCACTCTTGGGCACCGGCGCGATGGTGGGTCCGTCGTCCGTGGTGACGACCGCGCGGCGGATGCGGATCTCGCCATGGTCCTCGTCGGACTTGGGGTTCTCGAACAGGGTCACGTCCGACCAGTGCAGCGCCGTGGCCTCGCCGTGCCGTATGCCGGTCAGGAGCGCTAGCAGGATCATGTTCTGCAGCCGGGTGCGGGTCAGGGCGGGAACGAACAGGTCGAGCTCGCGACTGGTGAGGATCTCGATGGGCTTCTTGTGGTGCTTCGCTGCGCGCACGAGCTTGGCGGGGTTCACGACCCGCAGGTCGGGCGAGTCCATGAGCGCGTTGGCCAGCAGGTCGCGGGCGCGGTTGGCGGTGTACGCCCCGTGCTTCTTGGCTAGATTGGCGTGCCAGCGGGTGACGAGCTCGACGGTGAGGCGCTCTGGATCCATGCGCACGTCGCCGAGGTGAGGCTGGATGTACCTGGCGTACTCGTTTCGGTAGTTCTGGATGGTGCGGACGGTGAGCTCGCGCTCCTTCAGCTCTAGCCAGCCGTTCTCGCCCGCGAAGAACGAGTGGAGGGTCTCCTGGCCTGGCTGGGGGTTGTTGGCGTTGAAGTCGCGGATGGCCTTCCGCGCCTTGGCCTGCAGCTCGCGCTTGTTGGCGGCGTAGACGCTGATGCGCTGGCGGCGCCCGTCGGGTCCGTACCCGAGGCTAATGCGCTTCTCGAGCACGCCGTCCTTGCGGGTACGGATGCTGCCGTCGCCGTACGCGGCGCGTTTGGAGTCGTCGCTCATCGTTCGCACCCCACCGAGTTCGACCGCCCCGGGCTGTGCCGGGCTGCGCTGGGCTGTGCACGAATGTAGTACACTATGAGCAGAGGTCTGAACCGAGGACATTCCTCGGGGTAGGACCTAGCCGGCCCCTTCTCTGCGGAGGAGGGGCCACTTATCTTGGCCACTGCACGATCCCGTAGAGCCCTGTACGGTGCTTAGAGACTTCCTTGATTCGCGCTGGCCCGAGCAGGTTCCATTGCGAGCCTCCCATCCTGCTGGAGGGCGCGATCGCTCGGACGGCCGCATACGCGGCGAGATCAGCCAGCTGAACGAAATAGGAAGCTTTGGAGTCCCTCGCCGATGGATCCTCGATGATCCGGCGTGCGGCCGCATCCAGGGTTTGTCCTGGCTGGTAGTAGGAGGGGACGCGGTGGAAGCGCCGCATCGCTCGCAGCTGCTTGCGTATCTGCAGGTCGGTTCCCTGATCGTGGATGACCATGAGCCGCGTGTCGTGTTCCGAGGCCCAGAGCTGGAAGCGTTGGAGGGTGTAGTCCCAGGCGCGGCGAAGAACTACGAGCTTATCGTCGCGGTTCTTGATGAGGTCCTTGTCGATGACGATCGCGAAGGCACGCGCCCAAGTCGAGCTGGCAATGAACTGCATGGTTGCGGAGTAGATGGCGGCGCGCTCAGTTGGCGTGAGCTTCCCGAGCGAAGAGTGGCCCCGGATGAGGTGTTGGGCCTTTAGCTCCGCGGTCATGGATAGTCCGTATGTCTTTCGTAGGTAGCTTCGGAAGGCGATGGTCGCGTCCAACGCGTTCAGCCAGTTCTCGTCGGAGAGCAGGATGGCGCCCAGCGCATAGTGCTTGGCTGGACTTGTGTCTAGGCCGGTGTCTCCGGATTCATCAACGTACGCTAAGAGCAAGGTGATCCTTCCCCCTGAGCAAGCTAGTTCGTGCCGTGGTTGCCGTTGACGACCTTGACTCCTAGAAGCTCCAGCACGAGAAGCTAATGTCTTCGAGGAATCGCGTTATTGGCTCGTGGTAGTAGACGACGCGGCCTAGTTGCCGAGCCTGGACGCTCACCTCGTGCTTTAGGACAGAGGCGATTAGTTCGGCGGGAAAACCTTCGGCCAGCATCAGTTTTTCTTGCTCCTCTGGCAGTTGCTCTTCTGGTTCTTGCTCTGCGACTTCCCTTAGGGTCCGGTCCACCCTCCAGCTGGCGTCGGCACCGGGAATCAGCATGCCCGAGTAACTTCTGAACCATTGAGCGTTGGACGGATCCCACTGAGGAACTATGTAGATCGTCAAAGTTCGCGCGCGCTCGTTTCCTGTCGCGCCAGGTCGGAAGTCGATCTTGAGCCCAAGATGATGCCAGTAAAGGGTTGGGCCTTGGAACTCTTCCAGCCCCGGAGTTGGGCCACGGGCTGCTGTCGCTCGCCCTAGCGAGCCAGTTGTCTCATCAAGAGTCATCGCGCAAAAGGACTGCGCGTTCAATTCGCCTCGAACGAGGTTGATGTTTTGCGCGACGCTAACGTGTGCGAAGAGGATAAGGACGCTGGCTACGAGCTTCTTCACGGTGCCCCCTTTCAGAACTAATGAACCTCTGAGTATTCGACCTTGCCATAGACCTGTCCGACTAAACGGACCTGGTCTTCGCGCCATGCTTCACCGGCCTCAAGGTTGTCACTTAGGAACAACCATGCTCCGCCGACCTGACGAACGCGCTTCACCGTAGCGCCATCGCCGATTATCTCCAGAAGGAAGATCTTTCCGTTGATAGGTTTGGTGAGGCTTGTGTCAACCAGTACCCAGTCCCCGTGGTCGATGCTGCCTTCTCGCCCGGTGCTCATGCTGTTACCTTCCACTTGGTAGGCGCGCGTGTTGTTACCGCGTACGAGTTTAGGGTCAACCGGTATTCCGTATGAGTCCGGCTTCCCCCCATTTGCCACCCCAAACACTGGTACCATTACCAACCCCCCTGCAAGGCGCACTTCGTTGTCGGACGCGAGCGCCACTTGCGGTGTGCCAGCGGGCACGCCGACTTGCTCCTCAAAGTCACTGACAGTCCACTGGAGCACCCTAGCTAGCGACCTGATACGAGCAGGGGAGCTGGCCGCAATGATGGCGCCGGTACGGTCCGATTCCCACCGCGACAGCGTCTGTTGCGAGAATTTGGCGTAGACGGCTGGTTCCGCGAGAGCCAACGACTCCGAAAGCGCAGCCGCGTCTGGGCCGCTGATGCCGAGCACATCACGCCGCTCGAATATTGCCTCTCCGAACCTAGACATGTATCTGGCTGGAAACGGCGTGAGCCAAGCACTGTGCGGTCTGTTGTGCATTGCTTCGGGTGTCTTCCACTTATTGGATAGTACCCGTTCATGAGTAATCACCGCCGATATACTAGCGGATTAGTATTGACAGCCGTCAAGAGCCTGTACTAATCTGCTGGTATGACACCAAGGGAGCTGGCCCAGATCCTCCAGGCTGAGATGGTAAAGCGCGATTGGAACGTAACGGTACTAGCGCAGAAAGCGGGCTTGCCGTTCGAGACAACACGTAGAGCGGTCAAGGCGATGGGGAACTTGAGCCTTGAAACTACCACCAGACTGTTAGTTGCCGTTGATCGAGAGTTGTCGGCAGTGGAGGTGGCGCGGTGAGTCTCGATAAGGCGTTCCAGTCGACGCTTGAGCCGCTAATCGAGCGCGTGGAGGCCGCCGCCACCGGCGTAGCCGAGCGCGCGGACCTCATCCGCCGTGTCGACGCCAGCGGACTACCACCCGACAAAGCCGCCTTCACCGTCAAAGAACTCAGCAAACTCCTACAACTCGACCCCGAAACCGTCCGCCAATACTTCCGCGCAGGCAACCTCACAGGCCTGCAACTAGGCAACCGCATCCTCATCTGGCGCTGGAGCGTCCTCGAATTCATGGGCCTCGAACCAGTAGGGAAGAAGAAGGCGCACCCGACCAGGCGCGCCTAAGTATCTGCCCCGGC
>JBIQMD010000201.1:0-4409 GCA_044463725.1 Truepera radiovictrix | reverse complement strand
TGAACATGTTCGACTCCACTATCTTCTCAGGGGCCGTCATCTACCCATTGGCCGCCGTGCTCGGCTGGCGAGCAGCGGGCCACCGACAGGTTGCGGGTCACGAGGCGGGCTCAGGCGCGAACCTCTTCACGCGCGTCAGTCTCGCGGCAACCGATTGGGTTCTGGCGGTAACCGCCTTCGCCACGGCGTACGTCCTCGCAGGACCAGCGCCAACGGCAGCCACGGCGAACGACGAGCTCCTGATAGTCCTCTACCTCGCCATGCTCTGGCCACTGGCGAACGCGCTCGCAGGGCAGTACCCAGCGTATGGCCGGCCGAGTTGGGCCGAGTTCCAATGGAGCTTCAGCGGCGCGGTTGCGGCAGGCGGGTTCGCGCTGCTGATCAGCGCCGCGTTCCCCAGCCAGATTCACGTGCCGCTGGCGGTGACTATCCTAGCAACGGTGATCACCTGCGTCTTCAACCCGCTTGGGCGGGCCATCGCCAAGCGTGCGCTCTACACCCTCCGCGTTTGGGGCAGGCCCGTGGTGATGGTTGGCCACCAAGGTTCGGCAGACCAACTCGCCCTCTCGCTACTCGCGCAGCCACTACTCGGGCTGCGCCCGGTCGCCATCGTCGACGCGGAGCCGAAGGCATCGATGGACCCAGCCCTCGCGGCCATCGCCCACCACGACCTAAGCCCTGGCGTCGAGGCAATGTCGAACCACTGCATCGTCCAACCTGGGCAACAACCGTCCGCGCTACCGCGCCGCGTCCTGAGCGCGGCCGGTAGGGACGCGTTCCGCTATATCCAGGTCGTCCCCGACCTGCACGACGTGCCGAGCTCGGACGTCGTTGCAAGGCCCCTCGGGATGGCGTTGAGCCTCCAAGTTCAGAACAACCTTGCTTCGCCATCCAACCGCGCGTTCAAGCGAACGTTCGACATGGCCGCCGTGCTGCTCGGTGGGGTTCTCGCAGCCCCCCTCGTGGCGCTTCTCGCGGTTGCGATCCGGCTTGACTCCCCGGGGCCCGCGTTCTTCAAGCAGCGGCGCATCGGTCGCGACGGCGTACCCTTCTTCGTCTGGAAGTTCCGCAGCATGGTGGCCGACGCTCCGGAGCGGCTGAAGTCACTGCTTGAGAACGACACGGAGGCCCGCAAGGAGTGGGAGGCCACTCAGAAGCTAGTGAACGACCCGCGCATCACGCGGGTGGGTCGGCTGCTGAGGAAGACGAGTCTAGACGAGCTTCCACAACTGTGGAACGTGGTGCGTGGTGAGATGAGCCTCGTCGGACCTCGCCCGATAGTGGAGGACGAGATTCCCAAGTACGGCGACCAGTTCCACTACTACATCCAGGTGAGGCCAGGCATGACTGGTGCCTGGCAGGTCTCCGGCAGGTCGGACACTTCCTACGACTACAGGGTCGCGCTCGACACCTACTACGTTAGGAACTGGAGCGGCTGGATCGACGTGGACATCCTCGTGAAGACAGCGGCAGTCGTCCTGAAGCGCGAGGGCGCCTACTAACCCCATCGCGGTAGAGTACCGCGTGTCCTCAACGCCTCAAACGAACGGCGCACTCCGTGCCTTCGGCGTGGTGACCGCCGTCTCCAGGCCGCTTTACTGGATGTACGAGCGGCGCCTCCTGCGCGCCGTCAAGGACGAGGGGCACCTGCCGCGGCACATCGGCATCATCATGGACGGCAACCGCAGGTTCGCGCGGGCGGCCGGGATCGACGTGAAGGCGGGCCACGACTACGGCGCCGGTAAGGCGCGCGAGGTGCTCGACTGGTGCCTCGAGTTGAACATCCCTCACGTCACCCTGTGGGGGTTCAGTAGTGAGAACCGCTCGCGGTCACCTGAGGAAGTCAAGCACCTCCATCAGCTCTTCGGGGAGCAGGCGAAGAGCCTCCTCAACGACGAGCGCCTCCATGCCAACAAGGTGCGGGTGCGCGTGATCGGCGACATCGCAGACTTTCCTGACGATGCGAAGGCCGCGCTTGCCGCAATGGAGGAAGCCACGCGCGATTACACGGGCATGTCCGTCAACGTGGCGCTCGGCTACGGGGGCCGCGAAGAGATCGTCGACGCCGTGAAGCGCCTGGCCGCCGAGGAGGCAAGCAACGGCGTGACCATCGACGAGTTGGCGCGTACTCTCACGGCCGACCAGATCACCCACCACCTCTATACGGCAGGCATGCCGGACCCGGATTTCGTCATCCGCACATCGGGTGAGGTGCGGCTCTCCGGCTTCCTGCTGTGGCAGACCGCCTACAGCGAGTTCTACTTCTGCGACGCCAACTGGCCGGAGTTCCGCAAAGTCGACTTCCTGCGCGCCGTTAGGTCGTTCCAGGCGCGCGAACGCCGCTTCGGCAAGTGACTGCAATGGGGGATCGCAACTGATGGACAGACCTTTTGTCGCCGTGATCATGGCTGGGGGGCAGGGGCAACGCTTCTGGCCGCTCTCCACCGCCAACAAACCGAAGCAGTTCCTCGACCTGCGGATGAACGGACGCACGCTGCTCCAAGCCACCTACGAGCGGGTGCTGCCGCTCGCCGGTTCACCCGAACGCGTGCTGGTGGCCACCGCCGAGCGTTACGTCAAGCTAGTGCAGCAGCAACTGCCTGACCTGCCGCCAGGCAACCTACTCGTAGAGCCAACGCCGCGCGACTCTGCACCGGCCATCGCCCTCGCCTGCCTGACCATCGAGGAGCGCTTCGGCGACGTCGTGACCGGCTTCTTCTCATCAGATCACGAGATCGGCGACGTGGAGGAGTTCCAGGCCGTCCTTCACCGGGCAGCACATCTGGCGAACGTCGAGGACGGGCTCGTCACCATCGGCATCGGCCCAACGCGGCCCGCCACGGGCTACGGCTACATCGAGGTTGGCGACCCCGCTGGCGACGAGACTGGCAGCGGCAACCGCGTCGCGCGCTTCGTCGAGAAACCGAACCTACCGACCGCCAAGGCGTACGTGGCGGGTGGACGTCACCTGTGGAACGCGGGCATCTTCGTGTGGCGCGTAAGCACGGCCCTCGCCGAACTCGATCACCACGACCCGGAACTCATGGTGCCGCTGCGGCGCGCGTTCGCTAGCGGCGAGGTGGACGAGGTCTTCCCTAGTCTCAAGAAGATCAGCATCGACTTCGCGCTCATGGAGCGCACCGACAAGGCGCTGGTGGTACCGGGCAGCTTCGCGTGGGACGACATCGGCGATTGGGTGGCGCTCGAACGTCTCCTAACTCCAGAGGACGGTCCAGGCGGGGCCAATACCGTCGTCGGGCGGCACGTGGGCCTAGATACGTCGCGCAACATCGTGTACACCGAGGACCCGGACGACGTCATCGTCACGCTTGGCGTGCACGACCTCGTCATCGTCAAGCGCGGCAACGCCGTCCTGCTCGTGCATAAGGAGCGGGTACAAGAGCTCAAGACGCTGCTCGCAGACGAGCGGCTAGCTGGCGTGTTGTTGCCGGAAGACTAGCGCCGGCCTACAGCGCGTCCTGCGCGGGCACCTTGGCCGCGCGCCGCGCAAACGCCTGTGCGTAGAGGTCGTCGTATGCGCGCGTCATGGCCTCAACCCCGAACCCCTCCGCGCCATTCGCGGCCGTGGCCCCCATGCGCCGCGCAACTTCCGGCGCGGTCGCAACGCCGAGCAGGGCGGCGGTGAGGGCGGCCACGTCGCGGGGCGGCACGAGGCGACCGTTCACGCCGTCGGTCACGAGTTCAGGCACTCCACCGACCGCCGTCGCAACAACGGGCTTGCCCGCCGCCAACGCCTCCATGACAGAGAGCGGGTTGCCCTCGAAGTCGGACGCCAACACGAACGCATCGGCCGCGGCCAGCACGGCCGGTACGTCGTCGCGCACGCCGAGGAACGAAACCTGCTCAGCCATTCCGAGCGTGGCCGCCTGCGCCTCCAACGTTTGGCGCAACGCGCCACCGCCAACGAGGAGCAAGCGCGCGTCGGGCAGCTTCCTGGCAACGCCGGCGAACGCGTCCAGCAGCAGCGCGTGGTTCTTCTGCGCCATGAGCCGCGCCACGCATACGAACACGAAGGCGTCTTCAGGCACGCCGAGGGCGGCGCGAACTTCGGGCCCACGGGGAGCTGCCGCCCGCAGCTTCGCTAGGTCGATGCCGTTCCTGATGACGGGGGCGGCCACGCCGTACATGCGCTTGACGCCGACCCTCACCGTCTCGGCCACGGCTATCGGTTGAACGCGCCAACCGAACAGCAGCCTGCCTGCGGTGCGCCCGGCGCGGTCCGCTTCCTGCTCGACGACGTTGTGCACCGTGTGGAACGCCGGCACCCTGGGGTTAGCCAAGTAGGCTGGCAGGGCGTAAGGCAACACGGCGAGGTGCGAGTGCATGACGTGAGGCTTGAACTCCCTCACCTCTCGCTGCAGCAGTCTGAAGAGGCGTGGGTCGAAGCC
>JBIQMD010000200.1:0-4414 GCA_044463725.1 Truepera radiovictrix | reverse complement strand
CAGTAGGGAAGAAGAAGGCGCACCCGACCAGGCGCGCCTAAGTATCTGCCCCGGCGTACAGGCCGGGAACCCTAGAAGGGGGAATACCAACATGAGTGTAACAGCAACCAACAGAACGCGCCCCACCCTGGCCGAGAACCGCGCCAGGCAGAAGGAGCTACAAGCGCGCCTCGACGACCTAATCGTCGAGACGTACGACGCGGGCGACCGCATGGATATGGACGCCTGGGGAAGACTCCGCCAACAACAGTCCGATGTCGCCAAGGAGTTGGCAAGCGTCACGGCCTCGATCGCTCAGGCGGAGTACGCGCAACGCATCCACCTCCCCAGACGTACCCAGAGCCAGCAGGTGGAGCGATGAACCCTCTAGAGGAACTCCGGCAGCCCGGCAACGCACTTAAGGTCATGCTCCGCGCCAAGCGCCAGGGGGACCTACTGCTAGCCATGGAAGCCGACGCTATCGCGGTGCTCGACCGTACTCGCACCACCGGCCGCGCTGCGCTCCTCCCGAGCGAGGACATCGTGGCTAACGACGTCGCGTTCAAGCGCCTCTCCGACTCCCTACGGAGGACCGCATGACGCTCCTCGACATCCTGCTCTTCCTGGCCGGCAAGAACGGTGCCCTCGCCGTCATGGCGCTCTTCATCATCCTGTCACTAGCCGCCATCGCCGCTGTGGGCATCCACGACGGCATCGAGTGGTTCGTTCAGCGCGGCCTAAGGCGCCGCAGGCAGCGGCTCGGAGAGCGGTCATGAAGCGCGTTGAGCTGGTCAGCCTCGAGCTGACGAACTTCATGGGCGTCAGGACCTTCAGGTTGGGCCTGGGTGGCGCTAACGCTACCGTGCGCGCTACCAACGGCGCTGGCAAGACCACGCTCGCTACGGCCTTCTCATGGCTCCTCACTGGTAAGGACTCCCGTGGGCAGGCGGACTTCCAGATTAAGACCCTGCAACCCACTGGTGAGGCGCTACACAATCTGGAGCACACCGTGGAGGCCACGCTGCGTGTGGACGGGGAAGAGGTCACCCTCCGCCGCGCGTTCAAGGAGATCTGGGCCCAGAAGCGTGGCAGCGTTCGTGATGAGTTCACTGGGCACGAGACGCTCTTCTGGATTGATGGCGTGCCGTGCGGCACGAAGCGCGAGTTCGATGACCGCGTAGCCGAGCTGGTGCCCGCTGCCGCCTGGCGTGAGCTGACGAACCCGGACGCATGGCATGCGCAGCACTGGCAGAAGCGCCGCTCTGACCTGATCGATATCTGCGGTGACGTTACCGATGAGGACGTGATCGCGGCTGAACCCGACCTGGTGAACCTGCCGGGTGTGCTCGGTAAGCGCTCGCCGGATGAGCATAAGCGCGTCGTGTTGGCGCGTCGTAAGGAGATCAACAGCGAACTGAAGCTTGTGCCGGCCCGCATCGATGAGGTGCGGCTCGGCTTGCCGAGTGTGCCTGACTTGACGCGTAAGCAGGTGCAGTTGGGTCTTAGTGGTGCGCGAGACGACCGGCAGAAGGTTACTGAGTTGCTGGCAGCCGCCAGGGGCGGCGCGGCTGACGTGAGTGCCGAGCGCAAGCGCTTGCGGGAGGTTGAGGACGCCCTAACCAGTCTGGACCGTGACGCGCTGAGGCTGGTGAGCGAGGCGCAGGACGCCGCTCAGGGCAAGGTGCTGGCGGCACGGCGCGCTATCGAGGACGCTGACCATCGTCACGCCCGCCTGCTCGAACAGACCGAGGAGCTCGACGCGGACGTGGCGCGCATTGATGAGCAGCTGGTCGTCCTGCGCGCGGAATGGAAAGCCGTCGCGTCGCAGGCGGTGGAGGCTCATGTCGAGGGCGTCTGCCCGGCCTGCCAGCAGGACCTACCAGCAGACCAGGTGGAGGCGGCCCACCGTAGGGCTACCCAGGAGTTGAACGCGAAGAAGGCCAAGCAACTGGCGTTGTTGAAGGAGCGCGGTGAGGAGCTAAGCAAGCGCCGTGATGCCAAAGCGGCTGAGGCGGCCCTGAACCGCACGAAAGCTGAAGGCATGGAGCGCGGCCGCGCCGCCCTTGTGGCTGCCCTCGAAGCAGCTGAGAAGGCAACCGCCTCAACCGCCAAGCCCACCAAGCGTGACCCCACCCAGGGTCCTGAGTACGCCAAGCTCGCAGCCGAACGCGACGAGCTAACAGCCCGCATCGAGAAGCTCTCTACTGGCGACGAGACTGAGATCAACCGCCTAACCACCGAACTCGAGCGCCTGGACGGCCTGGTGGCGTCTTACGAGCGTGAACTGGCTGCACTAGACCAACGCGCAGCCGGTGAGGCACGCATCAAAGAACTAGGGGAGCAAGAGAAGCTGCTCACCAGTGAGTTCGAGGACCTAGAGCGGCAGCTGAACCTCATAGAGATGTTTGTGCGCGCCAAGAGCCGCATGCTCACTGACCGCATCAACAGCCACTTCGCCATCACGGAGTTCCGCCTTTTCGAGGAGCAGATTAACGGCGGCCTGCAAGATGCCTGCACCGCCCTCGTGGACGGCGTGCCGTACGGTGCCGGCCTGAACCGCGCCGCGCGCATCAACAGCGGCCTCGACGTCATCAACGTCCTACAAGGCCATCACGGCGTGCGCGTACCCATCCTCGTCGACGAAGCAGAGTCCGTCGTCAACCTCCTGAAGCTCGACACGCAAGTCGTGACCCTCGTCGTTGACGACGCCCACCCGCAGCTGCACGTACAGCTCGCCAACCCCACCCCCAAGAAAGCAGAGGTAGCCGCATGAGTCAGGCCGCTGAGAAGTCAATCGAGAAGACCGCCGGTAAGCGCGAACTCGCCAAGTCCAAGAACGAGGTCCTCGAATCCACCGAGAACCGCATCGCGCAGCTCGTCGACGACGGCATGCTCCACCTGCCGCCCAACTACTCCGCAGCGAACGCGCTGCGTGCCGCGTGGCTCATCTTGCAGGAGACCCAGGACCGAAACAAGAAGCCGGTCCTCGAGGTCTGCACCCGCGCCAGCATCGCCAACAGCCTCCTGAGCATGGTCATCCAGGGCCTCGACCCGAACCGGAACCAGTGCTACTTCATCGCGCACGGCCCGCAGCTCAGGCTGCGCCGCTCCTACTTCGGCACGCTCGCCCTCGCCAAGCGCCTGGGCGGCGTGAAGGACGCCTACAGCGAGGTCATCTACGAGGGCGACGAGTTCGAGTTCGAAACCGAGCGCGGCCGCAAGAAGATCGTCCGGCACAAGCAGACCCTCGACAGCATCGCCAAGGGCAAGATCCTCGGAGCGTACGTCGTGGTCGAGTTCGAGGACGACCGCGAGGACGCCGAAGTCATGCCGATGGTGGAGATCCAGAAGGCGTGGAGCAAGGGCGGCGGGAACAACCCCGCCCGGGCCGAGTTCCCCGGCGAGATGGCCAAGCGCACGGTAATCAACCGCGCCCTCAAGCGGCACATCAACAGCAGCGACGACGCCCACCTGGGCCTGGTGCTGCACTACGCCAACCGCAACGAGGTCGACGACGCCGAGGACGAGATCGAAGTGGAGGCACGCGAGTACGCCAACCAGGGCGAAACCCTGGAGTTGGAGCCGCCCACCATCGACGTTGACGAGCCGGAGCCACAGGAGGCCGAGGACGCCAGCGAGGCGGAGGCCGAGGGCCTCAACTTCGGTAGCGAACCCGGGTTCTAACCATGCGCATCAAGGTCATCGCCAGCGGTAGCAGCGGCAACGCGTACGCCCTCCACCAGGAGGGCGCCGCGCCCCTGCTCCTCGAAGCCGGCATTACCTACAAGCGCCTGCAGGTAGCCCTGAAGCACCAGGTCTCATCCCTCGCCGGCGCCCTAATCTCGCACGAGCACGGCGACCACGCCGCGGCCGCCAAGCAACTGGCGAAGGCCGGTGTGGACGTGTACGCCACCGCCGGCACGCACGCAGCGCTGGGCCTCAAGGGCCACCGCGCCATCAGTCTGGCGCCCATCGAGCCGAAGGTCATAGACCAGCACTGGACGGTGATGGCGTTCCCAGCCGTGCATGACGCCGCCGAGCCTGCCGGGTTCCTGGTCAGCGCAGCGGACGGCGACCGCCTCCTGTACCTCTCGGACAGCGCTTACTGCAGTCACAAGTTCTCCAACCTGACCCTGGTGATGGTCGAGGCGAACTACAGCGAGAGCATCATGCACGACCGTGTCATGAAGGGCAGCCTCGACAAGCTCGTGGCGGTCCGCACCATCCGTAACCACATGAGTATCGAGCGCTGCATTGAGTTCCTGACCGCCAACGACCTCAGTAGGGTGCGAGAAGTCCACCTGCTGCACCTGAGTGGATCCAACTCAGACGAGCTCGCCTTCAAGCGCCAAATCGAGCGCATCGTCGGCGTACCCGTCTACGTCGCACCCGAGCGGGTGGCGGCATGAGCGGCTCGAAGTACACGCCTGGCCCG
>JBIQMD010000199.1:0-4482 GCA_044463725.1 Truepera radiovictrix | reverse complement strand
GAACGTGGACGAGCCGCCCTTCAACGACCAGCGCGTACGCCAGGCGCTGAGTTACGCCATCGATCGCGAGGCTATGAAGCGCAGCCTCTTCGGTTTGCCTACGGTTCAATCGAATCCGGTCCCGACGTCCAGCCCGTACTTCGCCAACGACGCGCTCAACTACGACGTTCGCAACGTAGGGCGGGCGAAGGAACTTCTGGCTGAGGCGGGCTATCCTAACGGCGTTTCCTTCGACATGTTCGAGCACCGCACCGGTCTGGAGTACGACACGGGCGCGCAGATCATTCAGTTGAGCGCCGCCGACGCCGGCTTCAACGTCAACATCGTGGGCGTCGATATCGGTACATGGGTCGACAACGTGTTCGGCAAGCGCGAGTTCCAGGCCGCATTCTCTGCGAAGCTCCCGAAACCGGTCGAGTACGACCTCATCGCCCACATGTGGGCCAAGACCGTCGGCGCCGCTAGCGGTTACGAGACCGAGAACCCTGAGTTCTACAGCTTGCTGCAAGCTGCGCGCTCGATCGCCGATCCCGTTGAGTACATGGAGGCTATAAAGGAACTACAGCGCATCGGTATGGCCGCCCAACACGACATCATCCTGGCAGGCAGGCTTAACCCAGCGGCGTACGCCCCATACGTCAAGGGCTTCGTGCACCAGGTACAGGGCTCGACCATCTTCAACACGGTCTGGCTCGACAAATAGGCCTGTAAGTTGTGGGTCGCGGCGCCATGCGGTTGGCGGTGCCGCGACCAACGGCCTTCCGTTCGATCAGCGGTCAGCGCAGCCGGCCGCCGTCTCGTGGCCTTCGTTCGTGGCCTGGGCGCTTAGAAGCCGCTAGCTTGGCTTCCGACCCTGCGGCAGTTCTAGTAAGGGAATCGTATGGCTCGATTCATCGGCGCGCGGTTCATGCACATGGCCTTGGTCATGTGGATGGTCGCAACGCTCGTGTTCTTCATCTTCCGCATCTTGCCCGGAGATCCGGCGCAGATGATTCTCGGGCTCGAGCCGAGCAAAGCGTCGCTCGAAGCGGTGCGCGCCTCGATGGGGCTCGACCGACCGCTGTTTGTGCAGTACGCGGACTGGTTACTAAACGCCGTAAGCGGCGACTTGGGCCGCTCAACCACTCAAGGCAACGCTGCCGTGAGCGCATTAGTCTTTCCTGCACTTGGGAGGACGCTCGAACTGGCGTTCCTAGGGCTAATTGTTGGTCTCTTGATCTCCGTGCCCGTTGGCATTTTAGCGGCCACGCGTGTTGGCACTTGGGTCGACCAGCTAGCGCGCCTGTTCGCGCTGGCAGGTTACAGCATGCCGAGTTACTGGCTCGCCATTCTCTTGATGTTGGTGTTCTCCTACTACTACAGCGTGCTCCCGGCTGGCGGTTATGTGAACCCTGGCGAGGATTTCGTGCAGCACTTGCGACATCTCGTGCTCCCGGTCGTAACGGTCGGGGTGGTGACGGCTGCCGCGCTAACGCGCTTCATGCGCGCTGGCATGCTCGAGGTGCTGCGGCTCGACTACGTCCGCACTGCTAGAGCCAAGGGCCTCAGGCCGGCCAACGTCGTGTACGGGCATGCTTTAAGGAACGCCCTCATCCCGTTCATCACAGTGGTGGGCGTCAACTTCGGAGCTCTGGTTGGTGGCATGGTGGTCACTGAACAGGTCTTCGCGTGGCCCGGGTTGGGCTGGCTCATCATCCAGTCCATCACCGTGCGTTCGTACGCGGTCGTGCAAGGGGCCGTGCTGATGACTGCTGGCGTTTTCGTGCTGGTTAACCTGATCGTTGACGTCCTCTACGGATTCATCGACCCGCGTATCTCGTATGGCTAGCCTGGGCGCAAGGCCCAAGCCACAGATCCGCGACCGGCGGGTGCGGCGCTTCCTGCGTGATTGGGCCGCCATCATCGGGCTCATCATGGTGATCGTCATTACCCTGGCGGCCGTCTTCGCGCCGTGGCTAACGCCGTACGGTTTCAAGACAGCTGCTGGATATCCGTTCGAGCCGCCGTCCGCCGAGTTCTGGCTAGGGACGGACGAGATCGGCCGCGACATATTCACTCGCATCATCTACGGCGCGCGTATTTCACTCTCTGTCGGGGTGGTAGCTTCACTGATAGCTCTGTTCGCTGGCGTGCCACTTGGCCTTATAAGCGGTTACTTCGGTGGCCGGATAGACACGCTGATTATGCGCCTCATGGACATGTTGTTCGCGTTCCCGTCGATCATCTTGGCGCTGGCGATCGTGGCCGTGTTAGGGCCGAACTTGTTGAACGCCATGCTTGCGATCGGTTTCATGCAGATCCCGTTGTTCGCCAGGTTAGTGCGCTCCGCGGTGCTGAACGTCAAAGAGCTCGACTTCGTCAAGGCCGCTCAGGCCCAGGGAGCGCGGCACCGGCGCGTCCTCTTCCGCCACGTTCTCCCGAACACTATGAGTACGATTACGGTGCAGCTGACCCTTACCTTCGCGGCGGCCATCCTCGTCGAGGCTGCCTTGAGCTTCCTCGGGCTCGGTGTGGCACCGCCGCAGCCGTCTTGGGGAGCGATGCTGGACACCGGACGCAAGGTGATCGGCATAGCGCCGCTATATTCAGTCGCTTCCGGTGCCGCCATCTTCATTACCGTACTGAGCTTCAATCTTGTCGGCGACGCCGTTCGCGATGCCTTCGACCCACACCAGATGACCTGAGGAGCTGCACAGTGGAGCCACCGTCCTACCTCGAAGAGTTGTTCGGCCTCACTGGCAAGGCCGCGATCGTGACTGGAGCGAGCCGTGGGCTAGGTGCCTCGATGGCCGTAGCCTTGGCGCGTGCCGGCGCCAAGCTCGTGCTGGTCGGTAGACAGGCGAACCTTGATGTCACCCACGAACGTGTGCAGGCCGTGGGTGGCGAGGCGGTGCAGGTGGTGTGCGACCAAACCAGTCCGGCGGGGGTTGAGGAAGTCGTTGCGACGTGCCTGAGCAGTTGGGGCAGCGTTGACGTGCTGGTTAACAACGCTGGCACGTTTGTGCGCAAACCGGCGCTCGAGTGGACGGCAGCAGAGTGGGACGACGTGGTGGGGTTGAGCATGGGCGCCGTGTTCGCCCTATGCCTACGGGTCGGACGCGAGATGCTGGCGCAAGGTTCAGGAAAGATCATCAACATCGCATCTGTGCTGGCGTTCCAGGGCGGATACACGGTGCCGGCCTACGCCGCCAGCCGCCACGGGCTGGTGGGGCTCACGCAGGCGCTTGCTAATGAGTGGGCCGGCCGCGGCGTTAACGTCAACGCTATCGCCCCCGGTTACATGGACACTGACCTGCTGGCTGGCCTCAAAGCCGACCCTGTCAGGGAGCGAGAGTTGCTGGCGCGCGTACCGGCTGGACGCTGGGGTAAAGCTGACGAGATCGACGGGGCGTGTGTGTTCTTAGCATCGGCGGCGTCTGACTTCATGCACGGGACGACGGTAGTTGTTGACGGAGGGTGGCTGAGCAGATGAGCGCAGAACATGATAGTAACGAGGCGCCCCAATTCGCGGACGCGTTCTCGACTCCGATAGGCGCTCCGTTGGTGCCGCGGTTCCCGATTCGCTTCCGCGACACCACGGTACTAACGGTCGCCTACCGCTCAGCGCCAAGTGCCATCGCGCGGTTCCTGCCGTCACCACTCGAGGCGGTCAGTGACCTCGTGTTGCTGCACTTCTACCGCATGAGTGACCCGGACTGGTTCGGGCCGCACCAGGAGTTTGCCGTACAACTCGACGCCAGGTTGAGGGCGGACGATGGGGAAGAGGTCCGCGGCGCCTACTCGCCACTGTTGCTGCTGACCACAGACGGCGGCCTTGCCACAGGCCGCGAGGTGTACGGCCAACCTAAGAAGCTCGGCGACCCCAAGATCGAGGTAAGAGGCGACTTGGTGGTGGGAGTGGCGGCGCGCAATGGCATTGACGTGGCAACCGTCACGACGCCGTTCAAGCAGCAGCCGGGCGACATCACCGAACTACAGGCGTTGGTGCCGTTCAAGACGAACCTCAACTACAAGGTCATCCCTCACATCACTGGTGAGCCAGCCGTCCGTCAAGTCACCGCGCGCAACTTGACCGACGTGGTGGTGCATGAGTGCTGGAAGGGGCCCGCCACGGTCGAACTGAGGCCGAACGCGCAGTTCCCTCTGCACCTGTTGCCCATGAAGTCCGTCGTCGTCGGCTACTTCTGGCGCGCGGACTTCAGCCTGCCGTTCGGGAGGGTGGTCCATGACGCGCTGGCGCATGGGGCTAACCAGCGCTGAAATCAGCGCCTGATCATGGCCTGGCGCCGCTACTTGAAAACGCTGTACCCACCATCGACGTAAATCGTCTGCCCCGTGATGTAATCCGCGGCGTCTGACGCGAGAAAAACGGCGGCGTCTGCAATGCTTCGCGGCTGGGCAAGACGACCGAGCGGGATCTTGGCGACGATGGCGTCGCGGTCGATGTGGCCCTGCTCGAAGGCGTAACGGACCAAGTCCGTC
>JBIQMD010000198.1:0-4484 GCA_044463725.1 Truepera radiovictrix | reverse complement strand
ATGGCTCCCGGCCCGACGAGTAGGTCGCCCAGGACGCTGATGACCTTCTCGACGGGCTTGCCGCGCACCGCGCAGGTGTCGAGCAGCAGCAAGTCGGCAGCGGTCGGGTGGGACACCAGTTCGTGGCCGCCAGCCACGAGTTCGGACTGGATGGTGTGCGTGTCGTACTCGTTCATCTGACACCCGAAGGTGATTACGTGTGCGCGCAACTCGCGTACCTCCCTAGCCGTACGGTTCAGCCCGCAGAGAGGCCGCTTAGCGGAAGAGCAGCGCCCCTACGAGCACGAGCACGAAGCTGCCGAGCGCCATGAAGGACCCGGCCGCGAAGGCGCGAGGCAACCGCTTCCTGACCGCAGGCACGGCACTACTGAACAGCAGCACTACCCCTGCGAGGAACAAGTAACTCGCGACGCGAACGATGGTCTCCAACACACAGCCTCCAGCGCCAGGATAACGGAAGCGGCGAGCTGGCCGTCCGGTAGTACCATCTGCCATGGACTCCACGTTCCGCGACGCCGTTCTAGCTGTCGTGCGCGCCGTGCCTGCAGGCAAGGTCACAACCTACGGTGAGGTTGCGCTCATGGCCGGTTGGCCCAATCACGCCCGCCAAGTAGGCGCCGTGCTCTTCGGGCTGCGCGAGACAGAGGACGACGTGCCGTGGCAACGCGTCATCAACGCTAGCGGCGGCATCTCCACCTACAAGGTTGGCAGTGGCGAGTTGCAGGTGGCGCTGTTGCGCTCGGAGGGAGTCGAGGTCACGAACGATCACGTCGACCTGCGCCGCTACCGTTGGCTAGGCTCGTCCTGACGCCGTCATCCAACGTGGAGGCTGGCGCCAACGTAGTAGGTGATCACGCGCTTGTGGTACTTCCTGCTCAGGAACCCTACGCGCACCTGCGCCTCGACGTAGTAACCGCCGTGCTCGCGCAAGTTCCTCGCCTGCCACGCTAACGCTGGCACTGCGAAGGAGAGCA
Source organism: Truepera radiovictrix (assembly GCA_044463725.1). GTDB lineage: Bacteria > Deinococcota > Deinococci > Deinococcales > Trueperaceae > JAAYYF01. The sequence goes on along the minus strand of JBIQMD010000198.1, from coordinate 3,510 downwards.
GGCCAAGGACGTCGGCCACGATGTCTGCCCTAATGCTCTCGTGAGGCGTGTCGGGGAAGGGCGCAACGAACTCGCTCGTCAGGCTCGTTAGGCGCCTGCCACGCACGCGGGCGCGCCTTAGCAGGGTGGTCTTCGCCAGCTCGCGTTGGGCGCGTTCGACGCCGTCCTGCGATTTCTGGAAGTAGCGGTCGATGAGCTTGACTTCGACTGTCACGTCGTTCAGCGTCTCGTACGGCACCAACCTGACCTCGGGCTCGAGCGGCTCGCCGGTCCTGACGTGCGCAGGGACGATGAGCTCGACTTGGTTGAAGAGGCGGTGCCACAGTGCTGCGAACAGCGAGGACACGGCCGCGCCCCCTGAGGCGACTATCTCCCCGATGAGGAACACGTTACCTAGCGTGCCCCTTGCCACCGGCGACAGCCACAACGCGATGCCGCCAAGCGCTGCCAGACCCCACATCAGACTCAGCCAGAAGGCTGGAATGCGTGTCAGGCGCGGGCGGTACGGGATGTCCAAGGGCGGATCCTCCGTCATGCGCCGCGCCACCCCACACAGGTCGCAAGTTGGTCCGGCGAGCATCACGTGCCCGCAGGCCGGACAGGTCCAGCGTGAGGTCGCTGGCGCGGTTGCTGACTCCGTCATCTCACGGGGAGGATACGCGCCTGGAAACGAGGAGCGCTGCGAAAGTTCGTAAGATGGCGAAGTGACTGAAGCGTTGGTGGAACTCGCCGCTGCCCTCATCCGCGCCCCCAGCCCATCCGGTGCAGAGGGGCCGGCCGCGCGCGTGCTCCTCGACGCCTTCGAGGCGCACGGGTTCGACGAGGCTTACCTCGACGAGGTAGGTAACGCCATCGGCATCTTGCGGCGCGGGCCCGGGCCGACACTCATGCTCAACGGCCACCTCGACACCGTGCCAGTTGGCGACCTCAGCCGCTGGCCGTACCCGCCCCTCGCTGGCGTGGTGGCGGACGGGAGGCTGTGGGGCAGGGGAGCGTGCGACATGAAGGGCGCCCTCTCCAGCATGGTGTTCGCCGCAGCTGATGCCGCAGCCAGCGGGTTCAGTGGCACCTTGATCGTCAGCGGAGTGGTGCAGGAGGAAGTCGGCGGCGCGGGCGCACGGCACCTGGCCAAGACGCTCCAGTACGACGCCGTCGTCCTCGGCGAACCTTCGAAGCTGCGCCTGATGTTGGGGCACCGCGGCAGCATGGTGGTCGAGGTGGTGTTCCCTGGCGCCATAGCGCACGCGGCCAAGGCGTCATTGGGTGAGAACGCGCTCGCTCACGCTGCGCGCTACCTGCTGGCGCTCGAGGACCTCGAGCTACCTAGCGATCCGGTGCTCGGCAGCGCCAGCGCCACTCCAACGCGGCTCGTTTCCTCACCGGCTGACGCCACCAACGTGGTGCCGGGCGAGGCGGTCCTTACCGTCGATTACCGGTCGCTGCCCGGCGAGACCGTAGCCTCCGTCCTCGAGCGCCTGCAGAGCATCGCGCATGACGACCGCATCATCATCGGTCTAGCCCGCGACGCCCACGGTCGCGCCGGCGAGGACTCACTGCGCGCCGCACCTGCCTACCTGGCTGACCCGACGGCTGCCGCCGTCCACCAGGCCCGCACGGCGCTTGGCAGGGCCGTTGCCGAACAGGGCAGGCAGTTTTCTGAGGGAGTCTGGTGGTTCTGCACGGACGCGCCTCACCTAGCGCAGCGCGGCGCCCCCGTCATAGGGTTCGGCCCTGGCGAGGAAGAGCTGGCGCACACTACTAACGAGAGCGTGGCCATAGCCGACCTGGTGGGTGCGCGCGCCGCCTACCGCGAGTTCATCAACACCTACCTCGGCGCGGCCAGCACCGCCGCCAGCACTTCGGCCAGCACCTCGGTGCCAGCGCCGAGAACCACGGTGGGCGGCGCAAGCGGCCGCGCCAACCTGAAGGGGTCTGACATGTTGGGAAAGAGCGTGACGATCAACGGCGATAGCTGGACCATCGTCGACGTAGCACCTGCGGCGCCGCTCGGCGAGATGGTGGCCGCGATCCTCGAAGACGAAGGCCTGGTCACCCTGGTGCGCGGCGCCGACATGCTTGCCGACGTCTTCTCACACCTGGGATCGACCAGCGCTCAGACGAGTTACGTGCTCGTGCCTGAAGCGGATGGCCAGCGTGCGCTCGCGATCATCGCCGAGACCGTCACCGATTACGAAGGCGACGAGCTCGACGATCTGCTCGAGCGCATGGCGAGCGGCGAGGTACCGCAAGAGCTGGCGCCCGACGAGTGGGGTTACGAAACGGACGAGCCGGACGCGGATGAGTCGGACCCTGACAAGCAAGGCGCTGAGCATGTCGACGGGTCGGTTGACGCCGGCCAGGCAGACAGCTAAGTGGGCCATGGACGCCGCTGGTAGCAAGGCGACCAGCGTACGCGATGGACGGAGCAAGCATGCAGCCTGGTTGAGCCTGGTCGCTGCGGTAGCCATCCTCGGGCTGAAGTTCGCCTCTTACCTGCTTACTGGATCGATCGGCTTCCTGTCCGACGCCGCCGAGTCCCTCGTCAACCTCGTCGCTGCCGCGGTGCTCATCATCGCCCTTGGCGTCTCTGAGGCGCCGCCCGACTACCGGCACCCTTACGGGCACTCGAAGGCCGAGTACTTCTCGAGCGTCCTCGAGTCCACCCTCATCCTGTTGGCGGCAGGTGCCATCGCCTGGACCGCCATCGGCCGGCTGCTTAGGCCGGAGGAGCTCACGAACGTGGGGCTTGGCGTTGTGGTCTCGCTCGTTGCAGCGGCCGCCAACGCCGCCCTTGCCCTCTACCTGTTCCGGGTGGCGCGCATCGGGCGCTCAGACGCGCTCGAGGCCAACGCCAGGCACATCCTCACTGACGTTGTCACGTCGATGGGCGTCGTCGTCGGTGTTGCACTGGTGTACCTGACGGGCTGGCAGGCCCTCGACCCGCTCGTTGGCCTTGCAGTGGCTGGGAACATCGTCTTCGTCGGCGTGAGCGTCATGCGCAAGTCGCTCTCACGCCTCCTCGACGAGCGCTTGCCTCAGGCGGAGGAGGCCGTCATCTTGGAGGTGCTGGAGGGTGCGCCTGGCATTCTTGGCTTCCACCGACTGCGCACCCGCCGCTCTGGCCGCGCGCGCTTCGCTGAGGTCGACGTGTTCGTGGACCCAACCATGACCGTAGAGGACGCCCACGCGCTGGTCGGCCGGGCCGAGGACGCACTCCACGCCCGACTCAAGGACCTCGTGACCACGATTCACGTGGAGCCCTTCGTGGCGGGCCTGCGTGACCGGGCCTTGACGCCGCAAGAGGAGTTCGACGACGCGCCGCACGACGTTTGAGACGCGCCGATTCGGCCGGCTGGCGGCCGCGAAACAGCCTGGCTGTCTGCATCTAGGTACCGCAGCGGTGCCGCCGCCCAAGCACCCGCATACGCCACGCCCACCCTCGGCGTGACCGTGATCCGCGCTGGCGGCCGGCCAGCATGCAGGGTTATCGGGCCCGTGAGCAAGTCTGCG
>JBIQMD010000197.1:0-4495 GCA_044463725.1 Truepera radiovictrix | reverse complement strand
CCGCCGGTGAGTGCAAGCGTGCTGCGGTAGCCACCGACCTCTGAATCGTAAAGAAGGCGCCCGAAGGTAACGGCAGGCACGGCTAGGTCGAGGAACGCCTCGTCGACCTCGAGCCCGCTGAGGTCAACGGCGACGATGGCCACCTCGTCCTCCTCCGTGCCTTGCCCTTCGAGTTCCTTCACCAGCTCTACGAACGCCGTTACGGCCGCGCCATCGACGCGGCGCAGGCGGATCTCGCCACCTAGTTCCGCCAGTGCGACCTGGCCGCCGACCACGCCTACGTCACGCGCGGCCTTGGCGACCGCTCGTAGTAGGAACGGCGCCACGGGCAGCGGCTCTTCCTTACCCAACTCGAGACCGACCGCGAGTTGCGCCGCCGCCAACGCGCTCACGTCAACGTTACGCCGCAGCAAGTTAGGAGTCCGCACCAAGGGTAGGCCAGCCGCGATGACCGGCGCTGGTTGCTCGTCCACGTCGGCGGCGGCGATCACGGGTGCGGCTTCGGCCACCGGGGTTGGCTCGAAGGCGGCAGGCTCGAAGGCGGCAGGCTCGGGTTCTGCGTAGTCCGCTGCGGTGACCGTTGGCTCGGCTACCGCATCCACGGCGGCCGGCCCCGGTTCCCACAGCGCGTTGTCTCTCGCGCCGTCGACGGGAGCGACCTCGCTAAGGAACTCCTCTTCCTCGTGCGCGTCGACTTCCACGTCACCGGCGCTATCATCTGCGGGTTCGTACTCGAAGCTCGTCCTCGCAGAGAACTCGGCTTCTTGTTCGGCTGCGGCCGAGGTTGCGTCAAGCCAGAGCTCGTCGTGTGCTGAAGCGCCAACGTCGGCGTGGCTTGCCGCGCCCGCGCTCCGGTCGTAGCCGCTGGCGTTGCCCCCCGGCTCCCAACCGCCGACCTCCGCGGTGTCCTCGTCAAAGAAAGCTGCGCTTGCTTCGGTTTCGGACTCGAACAACGCCACGTCTCCTGCTTCGGCCGGCGACTCGGCGTCAGTGGCGTCCCACAGGTTAGGTGAAGCGCTGACGGGTGCGCTAAGCGGTTCGTCGTCGAGCCGCAAGTCGCTGCCAGCCCAGCTATCGGTACTTATCGCGAGGTCGTTTAGCTCTTCCGTGACCTGCTCCGCCTCAGCGACCGCTTGCTGCGGCGCGTGCACTTCGTCCGCGAACAGGTCGTCGTCCGAAACGAGGAGCAGGTCGGCATCGTCAGCTACCGAGAACGCGCCTGGGGCCTCGTCGTGCGTCGCTGCAAAGCCGCCAACGGTCGATGACGCGCTCGCCGGCGCCGCGAAGTCATCCTCGTCGTCCAGTAGGAACAGGTCTTCCGATAGTCCGGCGCTAGCCGCGTTTCCGTCGCTAGTCAGTCGCGCGGCCGCCTCGTCGAGCGCCTCGAGGGCCGGGTTGGCCTCTGGCTCTGGGTTGCCAAGGTACCCGGAGGCACGCGAGTAGTTGCCGACCGAATCTGCGCCGACTTCCGTCCACGACTCCATGCCGTCTGGGAGAGGCTCCGGAGTTGGGTCGATGGCTTCCTCACCGGCCATGACGCGGGCGAGGTAGACCAGCACGTCGTGCTCGACGACAGCACCGTTCTGACCCGAACCGCTCAGGCGGCGCCAGTCGACGTTGTTCTGTTCGGCCAGACGTCGGGCGAGGTTAGAGATCTCGGGTTCGCTCACTGGCGCTCCTCCAAGGCGGGTTCACTGAATCTGACACTGCACTAGCGACTCCGTGCCGCCATCCAACTAGCGCATGATGATGAGGAGTATAGCGTGCCAGCGCGGCCCCAAAGTTCGGCAAATTCCACAACTAGCGCGCCGTGCAGCTTGATTGGCCGGGGCGCGCTGCGTCAGGGACGCCAAGCTTGGAAGAAGATGTCGTCGATGTACGTTTGCAGCATGGCGTCCTGGCCGTAGATCGCCACGCTCGTCGTTACGCTCTGACCCGCCGCGACCCTGCGGTCGAGTGCCACGCGTTCGCCACGCTCGTCGCTGACGACGAGCCGCAACTGGTACGGCTGCTCAAGGAGGCGCTTGACCCCCATATTCGTGGGGTCGAACGTGAACGGTACTAGGCGACTGCCATCTGCTGGTGTGGCGTCCGGGGGGTTGGAGATTGTCGGGGTCTGGCGCGCAGGCGTCACCGTGTTCGGCGCCGTTGAATCGAGACCGAAAAGGTCGAACGAGTTGGACGGCGGAGTGCCGTTGACGGTGAGGAAGACCGGCGTGCCAGGCACGGTGTAGCCGCTCGGCTCAGCAGCGATCACGCCCTCTGGGCGAGCTGCGTCGGTCACGTAAGTGACGGTACCTACCTTGAGTTGCGCCGCAGCCAACGCGAGTTGAGCGCGCCACTGTGGCAAGCCAACCAGATCCGGAACCTGGACCGCGGTACTGGTGGACAGGGAGTAGTGAAGCAGCACCGGGGTGCCAGGCGGCACGGACTCACCCGCGGCAGGCTTCATCGAGACGACGGCGCCAGGCTGCACGAATGACACGCTCGATGACAAGGTCTCGACACGCCCGAAGCCAAGGCGCGCCAGCTGCTGCTTGGCGGCTTCGACGTCTTGGCCAACCAGGTCGGGAAGCACGACCGCGCTCCGCTCGGGCCCTGAACTGATGACCAGGGTGAGGGCGCCGCCCTCCGCCAGCCTCTGGCCACCTGCTGGGCTTTGTTCCACTACGAGCCCGGCGGCCTTGGCGTTGTGCTGGTACTGGATGGGGTTGAGGGGCAGGTTGAGGTCTGCTGCGCGCGCTAGCGCCGCCTTCTCCTCAACGCCGACCAAGTCAGGCAGGATGGCGGCTGCTGGAGGCGTGTTGACGCCGAGGTGCACCGTACGCAAGCGCTTCACCACGGCACCGGCTTGCGGCGATTGCGAGGTGACGACGCCTGCCGCCACGCCCTCGACGTACTCGACGAACGTAACGGGCTCAAAGCCCAAGCTGCGCAGTTGGCGCGCGGCCTGATCGTAAGGCATGCCGTCTAGATCTGGGAGCGTCTGCTCAGAGACAGAGAAGTAGCGGCCAGCGTCGAACGCAACGAGTACGGTCAGCGCCACCAGTAGTAGTGCGGCGGCGACGACCCAACTTACCGCCCTGCGGTTGCGTGGCCCCGTGCTGGTAGTGGCAGTGCTACTCACCCGAGAACTGTACCACGGGCCATTACAGGCTGATGAGCGCGGAATACCGTGTCAGACGGGATACCCAAGCCGCCTAAGCGCGGCTCTTGGACTCCTTGGTGCGGCGTAGGGCTAGCATGTGGCATGCAGAGCGGCCCCGTCGTCATCCCACCAGGCACCCTCAGCCACTTGGCCCCAGCCGAGGTAGCGGCCGACCAGGAACTGGCGGCGCTCGCGAACCTCATGGCGGCTGGTTACGCCTGGCACGGCATCGCGCTTCCCGCTAGCTTCGAGGAGCGCTTCTACCGCCTCAACAATCTCCCCCACCAGCTACTCGCCCTCTACCAGGGGCTCGACCCTGCCGACCCGGACGAAGACATCGTCGAGGAGGCGGAGGCGGCGGCAGTAGCGCTCGTTGCCCAGCACTACCTGCTCGATGAGAGCGTTGACCTCATCTACGACTCTCTAACCTGGAACGGCGCAGCCATAGTGCGGCGAGCGAGCGACGGCGACGGGAAGTCGGTCAGCGGGCGCCGCGGCGTGCTCTTGGCAGTCAAGCGGCTCTACCGCGACGACTGGACGGTCGACGCCGTCATGGACCGCCTAGCAACCACCGCAACCCTTGGGCTCGAGGCGCGCCCAGTGCTCGTCACCATGGCGCCTGAGCGGCTCGACCCACAGATGTCGTCTACGGCCAGCAGCAAGCTTGGCATGGCAGTGAAGGCGTGGGTCGACGATGGCGGCGGCCTCACGCGCGTCGCCTTCACCTAGCCTGCGGGCGCCCAACTGAACGGCCTTACTTGCGCAGCTGGTTGGCCGGGATCCCCGTGCGGACCGGCGTGGTGTTCTCGAAGGTGACGAACGCCGTTGGGTTGACTCGACCGACTAGCTTGAGCGCTGCGGGCATCTTGCGCCGTGGAATCACGGAGAACGACACCCTCACGTCGCCGTCGCGACCGCGAGCGTTCAACACGGTCACGAAGTAGCCAGCCATGCGCAACTCGTCCTCGACTGGAGGTGAATCTACCTGCGTAACTACGCGCATGATGGAATCGCCGATGGCGAGCCAGCGCTCGATGCTCACGCCGAGCATGGTGCCAGTCGCGTAACCAGCGGCGTATGCGAGGAACTTGACGGGCGAGTCGAGGTTCGACAGGACCTGAGCAGCCGCGATCAGCCACACGAGCGACTCGAAGAAACCGAAGAGCCCAGCAAGGCTGCGTTGGCCACGCACGAGGAAGCCTATGCGCAGCGTGCCGAGGGAGACGTCGACGATGCGCAGCCCGAAGATGAGGAGGGCGGCCAGCGTGAGGCTGAGAGCCTCGCTCATGGCTGCGCCCCGAGTTCCTTGGCGGCTACGGCCGCGGCGCCCTGGCCCCGTTCTCGGAC
>JBIQMD010000196.1:0-4506 GCA_044463725.1 Truepera radiovictrix | reverse complement strand
CCAGACCGAAGCCGACCGGCGCATCGCCAGCCAATCGCCTGCCAGCGAGAAGATCGCCCGGGCCGATGTGGTGCTCGCAAACGATGGCGCTGTGGACGATCTCCGGGAGCAGGTCGATGGCCGCTGGGGCGCCAACGCGGCTGCCGAGGTCGCCGCCGACTACAACGCAGTCTGCGCCAGCCTCGGCCGCGACCTCGGCGTCCGCGGCGCTAGCCACTCCGAAGAGCCACATCGGGCAGCCGGCGGCCGCCCGCAGCTCAGCGATGTCCTCACGCGTGCGGGGGAACCAGCCGCCCGTGCCGTAAGGGGCGCTGTCGGCGAGGGGCGCGAGGTCGAGCCCGACGGCCGCGACACCACAGGTCGCCAGTTCCCTGACCTGCGCTACCAGCTCAGCCATGCCAAGCGGGGGGAGAACGGCGATCGTCAGCGAGCTAGCGTGCCTGTCCGTGCCTGAGATGGCAGCGGCGGCCGGGAGCACCGCGAGTTGACCGGCCGTCAGGCGGTCTCCCCTACGGCGGCGGGGAACGATGGGCGCCGTCAGTTCGAGCCCGAGGACGCTCGTCGTCAGGTCGACGGTCGTCACGTCGTGCAGGCCTCTTGGGAGGAACTGGTAGCCGTCCAACGCGGCGATGTCGCGCTGAGTCACCCTACGATGATAGCAAGCCCCAATGGCGCGGGCGGCCGGAGGGCCGCATGAACCGGTCTGGTAAAATCCAGACGTGGACGAACTTATCTCAGTACGCGGTATCTCCAAGAGCTTCGGCGCGGTCAAGGCCGTCGTCGACTTGAGCTTCTCAGTCGCGTCTGGCGAGGTTTACGGTCTGCTCGGGCCGAACGGCGCAGGCAAGACGACGACGCTGCGGGTGCTAGCCACCCTGCTGAAGCCGGACTCCGGCTCGGCAACGGTGGCTGGCCACGACCTCGTGAAGGACAGCGAGGGCCTTAGGGCGGCCATCGGCGTCGTCAACGGCGGCATGGGCCTCTACGACCGCCTGACCGGCCGCGAGATCCTGCACTACTTCGGCGGCCTGTACGGCATGAAGTCCGCTGCGATCGAGAAGCGCATCGCGGAACTGGACGCCCTCCTGCAACTCGGCGATACCCTCTCGCGCCGTGCTGGCGGCTTCTCGACTGGCATGAAGCAGAAGATCGTCATCGCGCGCGCAGTGCTGCACGACCCGCCCGTCATCTATTTCGACGAGGCGACGAGCGGCCTCGACGTCGTCGCGCGCCGCGCCGTCATCGACTTCGTCAAGGCGTACCCGAGCGCAGGCCGGGCCGTCATCTACTCGACTCACGTCATGGGCGAGGTGGAGGAGCTGTGCGACCGGGCGTGCATCATCTACCGCGGCCGCAAGATCGCTGACGGCACCATCGCGGAGTTGTCAGCCCAGGGTGAGGGCAAGGGCCTCGAAGAGGCGTTCTTCCGCCTCGTCAGCCGCTACGACCTCGCGAACGGAGCAGCGGCGTGAGGCCAGGCATAATCGCGCGCCTCGCACGTAAGGAGATCGTCTCGACGTTGCGTGACACCCGCGCCATCGTCTCTAACCTCCTCATCCCGCTCCTCTTGGTGCCGGTGATGATGCTCGGCCTCCCACTGCTCCTCGGCGGCCTGCTCGAACGCGAGCAGGTGACGACAACGGCCGTCGGCGCCGTCGGCCTCGCCAACGTGCCAGCCGACCTGCAGGCGGCGTTCGCCGCGGCCAAGCTCGAGCTGCAAAGCGTAAACGACGCCACTACAGCCGTGCAGGACGGCACGGTCGAGGTGGCAGTCGTGGTGCCAGATGGTTTCGCGTCTGCCATAGCAGCAGGCGGCAACGCCGCTATCGAGCTCGTTACCAAGATCGGCAACATGAAGAGCGAGCTGAGCGCCTCGAAGGTGCAGCAAGCCATCTCCACTTACCAGCGCGGCGTGGTCGGTCAGCGCCTCGAGGCAGTCGGGCTGAACGCCACGGTGCTCACCCCCGTGACCGTCACGACAGTGGACGCCAGCAGTCAAGCCGAGCGCACCAGCGGGCAGCTCTCGTGGCTCATCCCGTTCTTCATCGCCATCTGGACGCTGACCGGGGGTCAGATGACCGCCATCGACGCCACGGCGGGCGAGAAGGAGCGCGGCACGCTCGAGGTCCTGCTCGTAGCGCCCGTGCGCCGCGCCGAGGTGGTGGCAGGCAAGTTCATCGCCACCATGCTCTTCGGGCTAAGCGCCGCCAGCATGGCCATCATCGGCTTCCTCGTCGGTAGTGTCGTCATGCAGAAGGTCTTCGTCCCGCGGCTTGGCGAGCAGGCCGAGGCCATCGTCGGCGTCATGGGTGGCGGCCTCTCGGTGAGCTTCCTCGCCATCTTGCTGCTGCTCGTCAGCGCCCTGCTGCTCGCCGGCTTCGTCTCCGCCCTGCTCCTTGGGGTCGGCATGTTCGCGCGCTCGTTCAAGGAGGCGCAGAGTTACATCGCGCCCTTATCGTTCGTGTTCGTGCTCCCCGCAGTGGCGCTACAGTTCAAGGACCTCATCGGCCTCTCCGACGCCATCTACTACGTTCCCGTCTTCAACGTCCTGGTCCTCATGGACAACGTCGTGAGGGGCACTCATACCGGCAACGAGGTCTTGATCACGTGGACGGTCATGGCGGCCGCGTGCCTTCTGCTGCTGCGCTTCGCGCTCACGAACTTCAAGCGCGAGTCGGTCATCTTCCGCAGTTGAGGTCGTTGACTAGTCGGTGACCGATTGACGGTAAGGCGTATCGGCGCCGCCGCTCCCTGGCACGCGGCCGTAGAGCTCGGCCAGTTCTCGGAGTTGCGGCGCCAGCCAGTAGGGCACGTCCGTCCACTCGAAACGCCAACTCCAATTACCGGCGGCCGTGCCTGGGGTGTTCATGCGCGCGGCGCTGCTCAAGCCCAATGCGTCCTGCATGGGCGCAATGGCGGTTGCGGCAACGGACGCCAGCGCCAAGCGCACTAGCTCCCACGCGATGTTCTCGTCGCCCTTGGCCAAGTAGCGCCGCACCAGGTCCCGCTCGGCTTCAGTAGCGGCCTCGTACCAACCCGCGCTGGTGTCGTTGTCGTGGGTGCCCGTATAGACCACGCAGTTGGCATCGTAGTTGTGCGGCAGGTAGGGGTCGTCCGCGTCGCCCGCGAAGGCGAACTGCAGCACCTTCATGCCGGGAAGCCGGTTGTCGACCCGCAGCGCGTCCACGTCGGGGGTGATGACGCCGAGGTCCTCTGCCACCAGTGGCAGGTCGCCTAGTCCGGCCTTCAGCGCGTCGAACAGCGCCTGACCCGGGCCTGGCACCCACCGGCCGTTGACGGCGGTCTCCTCCTCGGCAGGGATCTCCCAATAACTAGCGAAGCCCCTGAAGTGATCGACGCGCACGCGGTCGACGAGCTCGAGCGCAGCACGCACGCGGGCCACCCACCAGGCGTACCCATCTTGCGCCATGACGTCCCAGCGGTAGAGGGGGTTACCCCACCGCTGGCCGGTGGCGGAGAAGTAATCGGGCGGCACGCCAGCTACGACGGTCGGCTTGCCGTCTGGCCCGAGGTAGTACTGCTCAGGGTGCGACCAGGCGTCGGTCGAGTCGAGAGCAACGAAGATCGGCACGTCACCAAGGATGGCGACGTCGCGGCTGTTGGCGTACGCCCGCAACGCTCCCCACTGGGTGTAGAACCAGTACTGCCACAGGACGTGCTTCGCCACTGCTGGCGCCAGGCGATCGCGGGCGCGCGCCAGGGCGCTGGCGTCGCGGTCGCGAAGTTCTGGCGCCCACTCCGTCCAGGCTGCGCCGCCGTTCTCCTCCTTGAGGGCCATGAAGAGGGCGTGGTCCGGTAGCCACGCTGCGTGCTTGGCTGCGAAGTCGGCCACGGCAGCGCGCTCTGGTGCGGTGGCGGTGGCGTCGAAGCGCCGCGCTGCGGCACCAAGTAGGTCCAGCTTCAGGGGGATGAAGGCGCCGAAGTCCACCCGGTCACGCGGCAACCCGCGCAGGGGCGCGAGTTCCTCGGCCGTTAGCAAGTCGGCGGCGCTTAGCGCGAGCAGGTCGATCAGGAAGTGGTTGCCCGCGAAAGCGCTGAAGCACTGGTACGGGCTGTCGCCATAACCTGTGGGGCCGAGCGGCATGACTTGCCAGATGCGTTGGCCAGCGGCCTCGAGGAAGTCCACCCAGGCGTACGCCTCGCGCCCAAGGTCGCCCATGCCGTGCGGTCCTGGCAGCGAAGTCGGGTGCAGCAACAGACCAGCCCTCCGTCCGGCTTGGTTCACTCGTTCCACGCCTTACCTAAACCTTTCGGGGCAACGGAGCGGCCAACGAAGCCGGCAAGCACCAGCATCGTGAGGATGTAAGGCAGGCTCTGCACGAGGGTCGGCGGTAGGAGCTTGCCGCCCCCAAGGAGGACTTCGGTCGCTTGGAAGGCGCCGAAGAGCAGCGTGGCGCCGAGCACGCCAAGCGGGTGCCACTTCCCGAAGATGAGGGCGGCTAGCGCTATGAAACCGCGTCCGCCCGACATCTCGCTGATGAACTG
>JBIQMD010000195.1:0-4509 GCA_044463725.1 Truepera radiovictrix | reverse complement strand
TTGAACTCGTCGACGCTGAGCTCGCGTTCGCGGCGGCGCTCGAGGACCGTCGCCTCGAACAGGTAACGCGAGTGGATGTCGATGACGAGCTGCGTGGCTTGGATGAGGTGCTGCTCGAGCGCCACCAGGCGCGTGGCGTCGTCCGCTCCGTCAAGCACACCCTCCAGCACGATCGTCTCACAGAAGATGCTGGCGGTCTCCGCCAAGGTCATGGGCGTCTGCGACTGCAGGAGCGTGCGCCCGAAGCGGTAGGTGCAGTCGTTGTGGTACGCGTGCCCCAGCTCGTGTGCAAGGGTGAACACGTCCCCGAGCGTGCCCCCGAAGTTGACCATGACCCGCGACTCGCTACGGGCGGGCACAGGCATGCAGAAGGCGCCGTTGCGCTTACCCTTGCGCGGCGGCGCGTCGACCCAACTCTCGAGGAAGGCTCGCTGCGCGAAGGCGGCCAACTCGAGGCTGTATGTGCCGAACTGTTCGATCACGAACGCCTTAGCCTCATCCCACGAGTAACGCGAGCTACTCGTGTGCGGTAGCGGCGCATATAGGTCGTACCAGGCCAACTGCTGCTTGCCCAACTGCCACGCCTTCGCCTTCAAGTAGCCGCGCAGGGTCTCGAAACGCTCCTCGCAGGCGCCCTGCATGGCCGCCAACGTTGCTTGCGTCACCGAGTTCTGGTGCAGGCTCTCCTCAAAAGCGCTTCCCCAGCCGCGGCGCCGTGCCAACGTCTCGGCTTGGCCCTTCACGCCGTTCATGGCCGCTGCGAACGCGAGTTCGTTGCCCTTTAGCAGCTCGCGTTCGGCGAGGTAAGCGCGCCGCCTGACGCCCTCGTCTGGATTAGCTTGCAGAGTGCGGAGTTCTGCCATGCCGTACTCGCCCTCCGCCCCGCCCGCGAGTACCTTGGCGTGCACCGTGCCGCGCGAGATGAGGCTGTTATGCAGACGCGCCCAGGCGCCGCCGCCCGTGTCATCCAACTGCGCGACGAGGTCCTCGGCCTCCTCGCCCATCAGGTGAGCGCCAGCCAACTGCTCGCGGCTCAACGGGTAGCGGTTCTCGGCCACCAGGCTAGAGTGGCGCGCTAGTTCTGTCAGGTCCAGGTCCTTCACCCACGCCTGAAAGCGTGCGCCCAGCGCCGCCATGCGGCTGGAGTAGGGCGTGAGCGCCGAGAGCTCTGCTTGCGCCGCCTCGTCGAAGGCGTTGACCGCGATGCTGGCGGCTAGGTAACTGCGCAGCGTGAGCATGGTGAGGTGGGCGCCCTCGAGGTGCTCGAGCAGGCCCTCGAGAGCGGTGGCGCCGCCCACGCCAGCCCCGCTAGCGGACCGAGCCCGAACCTCGTGAGCGTCGACGTAGCGCTCGAGCCCCCTGACGCGTTCGCGCAGGAGCAGCTTGTCTGCCTGGAACTCGGGTGAGTCGACGGCGGGGTAGAGGCTGGTTAGGCTCCAGAGCGGCGGGTCGCTTGGGTTGGGCGCATCGTGCGGGCGCGGCTGGTCTGACATGCCTCATCACCTCGTCTGACTTGCCATGAGGCGGCGGGCGCATCCGGTCGCCAAGTGGCGGAGTGCCAGCGATTGTAGCGCTACAGGTCTTCGTGACCAGGTGGTGGCCAGCTGCCGCCGAGGCGCAGCCACGCCTCGACCATGTCCATCGGCACTTGTGCGCTGAAGGTGACGGCCTGATCGTCGCGTGGGTGCGGAACGCTGAGGCGGTACGCGTGCAGCGCATGCCTGCCGATGAACGGAGAGGCGCTGCCGTACAGTTCGTCCGCAAGGATCGGCGTGCCGAGGTAGGCGAGGTGCACCCTGATCTGGTGCGTGCGGCCGGAGTGCGGGCGCGCCTTGACGAGCGTGTAACCCTTCAGGCGCGCCAAGACGAGGAACTGCGTGCTGGCTGACTTGGGGTTCTCGCCACCCACCGTCATGCTCTGGCGCCTCACGGGGTGGCGGCCGATGGCGGCGTCGACCGCAACGCCGTCCTCCACCTCGCCAACGACGATGGCGACGTACTCCTTCTCGGCGAAGCGCTTCTTGAACGAGTGCGAGAGGTGCCGGTGCGCGGCGTCGTTCTTGGCGACCACCATCACGCCTGACGTGTCCTTGTCTAGGCGGTGCACGATGCCTGGCCGGTACGCCTCGTCGCTAGGGTCTTGGGTGCGCTCCTTCGAGAGCGGCATGCGCCCAAGCAGGGCGTTGACGACGGTGCCGGTGCGCAAGGTGGCCGTCGGGTGCGCCACCAAGCCGGGCGGCTTGTTGATGGCCACCAGGTCTTCGTCCTGATAGATGATGTCAAGCGCTATCTCTTCTGGTTCGACCAGCATCGGGCGCGGGGGCGGGATGATGACCGAGACGACTTCGTTGCCCGCCATCTTCGAGCTGGCCTTGCCGACAGGGCGGCCGTCAACCGTCACGTAACCCTCGCTGACTAGCTCCTTCGCGTAGGTGCGTGATAGGTCGAGCGCTTGCGCGATCGCCACGTCGAGGCGTTCGCCAGCGGGGGCGTCGAAAGTGCGGAAGTCCACTCAGCGAGCATATCCCTGCTGCCGCCGATTACGGCCGCGGCGCTATACTGGCACCTCATGACACGTGCCGGCAGCGCCGTAACCGCGGACCCGCACTCTACCGACCCTGCCGTCAGGGGCCGCCGCATCGCCATAGATGCCATGGGCGGTGAACAGATGCCGCGCGCCGCCGTCGACGGCGCCATCGCCGCCCACTTGGCTGGCATACCCGTCGTGCTGGTAGGGGACGAGGCGCAACTCCGCAAGGAGCTCGAGCGGGCAGGTGTTGACCTACCCGTCGTACACGCGTCCGACGTCATCGGCATGCACGAGCACGCAACCGACGTGCGCCGCAGGCGCGACTCCAGCGTCATGGTCGCCATGCGCTTGGTAAAGGACGGCCGCGCTGCAGCGTGCGTCTCGATGGGGCACTCTGGCGCGACGATGGCCGCCGCCATCTTCGAACTAGGGCGCATCAAGGGCGTCGAGCGCGCCGCCATCCTCGCTAGCCTTCCCACGGCCAAGGGCGCAACCGCGCTACTGGACGCAGGCGCCAACGCGGATTGCAAACCCACCTACCTGCAGCAGTTCGCTATCATGGGCAGCGCGTTCGTGCACAGCATGTGGGGCGTCGAGCACCCCAAAGTCGGGCTCATGTCCATCGGCGAGGAGCCAAGCAAAGGCAACGAGCTAACGCGCGCCGCGCACGTCCTGCTAAGCGCTACGCCGAACCTCGGCTTCGTAGGTAACGTCGAGGGCCGCGACCTGTTCACGGGCGCGGTCGACGTGGTGGTAACGGACGGCTTCACCGGCAACGTCATCCTCAAACAAGCCGAGGGTGAGGCCAAGGCGATCTTCTCCTGGGTGAGGGAGGCGTTGCGCTCGAGCTTCAGGGCGCAGCTAGGCGGCCTCCTCGTGCGGCCCGCACTGCGCGGCCTAGCCAAACGCCTCGACCCGGCCGAGTACGGCGCGCAGCCGCTGCTTGGCGTGCAGGGTTACGCCTTCATCGGCCACGGTTCGTCGGACGCCAAGGCGGTGACGAGCGCCGTGCGCACCGCAGCTAGGGCCGTGGCATCGGGGGCGGTCGAGCGCCTTGGTGCTGCGATGGCGGAGTTCGAGGCGCAGGCTTCAGGCGACGCGAGTGGAACGGTCTGAACCGCCGCCTTACGGCGCTGCGGTAGCGAGCGCCCTCACCCACGTGATCACTCCTAGGACGCGCCCATCAGGCCCGGTCGTAAGCGTCAGCTCTGGAACGCTGACGGCGCCATACTGCAGCGGCGTGTCGTACTCGTCTGGGCCAGAGAGCAGGTCGACCAGCGTGATGGAGCCGCTGGCAAGCAGGTAGGCGAAGCGGTTGATGGGGTCGATGCTGCCCGCGGCCGCCTGCAGGAAGATCGGGCCGACCTCTGGCGTGCCGGGCGTGCGGTGTAGCGCAACGCGGCTACCGTTGAGCACCAACACTTCCGTTGTCGCACCTAACGGGTCGGTAACCAGGCGCGCCCAAGGCCCGGAATTGACCTCGAGTGTTGCCGAGCTTGGGGCGGCGCCCGGGTCCGTGAGGTCTACGCTCGCCAGCCTGCTATCAGATAGGCCGACGAGAACGCTGCCACTGCCAGCCATGTCTACTAGGACGCTCGAGCCGCCGAGCCGCGCCTGGCCGAACCAGGTAGCCGGGTTAGTGAAGTCCGTTGCGTAGACCTGGGCTCCGCCTGGCGCGCTCACGAGGAAGTAGCCGCGTTCGCTGCCCAGCACTTGGTCGGTGTAAGGCGAGGTAGCGAGCACGTCTGCGGTAGCCCGCAAGGCGCTGGCGTTGCCGGTAACGGTGTTGAGCAGCCACTGCACGGGAAAGCCAGCTTGCCCGCACGCCGCTGGTTCGTCGAGGATGAGGGCCCACTGCCCGCTGCGAGTGACCTGCAGCGCACTCGGGCACACAACGCGGCCAGGTAAGCCTGGGTCGACGAGCACGCCGCCACTGCCGCTGAGCACCACGCGCCGCGCCGTGTCCTCCGCGAAGGCCG
>JBIQMD010000194.1:0-4527 GCA_044463725.1 Truepera radiovictrix | reverse complement strand
GAGGTACTCGCTCGGGAGCCGCGCCCCGAAGCCTGCCAGCAGTTCGGTCCCGCCAAGCCCGTCGACGAGCGCGGCCAGGTCGTTCCCGTCCGCCTCCCGCAATCGGCCGACGTCCGAAACGGCGCGCACGCTAACGCGTTTCACGCCGTCATCCAACCACTCATCCGCGCCAGGCAACGACCTCAGCGTGTAAAGCGCCTGACGCACGTTCGCTAGTCGATCAGGGCTCCACAACAGGGCGGCGAGCTCCTCGCGCCGAACGGCGGCTGGCGCAACGACGAGGTAAGCAAGCAAGGCGGCGGCCTTGTGAGAAGGCGGCTCGACGGCCACGCCTGCGTGTGAAAAGCGCACTTCCCCCCACAGCTGCGCCTCGAGCGGCCGCACGCCGCTCAGCTGCTCAGCTTCCGTCAACCACGCACCTCGGCCACCTGCTCCAAGAACAATGGCGCTTCGCGTAGACCCCTCAACACCACGTGGCATGAGCGGCAGCGCGGCTCGTAACTCTCGGCGGCGCCAACCAAGACGGTTGGGTCGTCGTAGTGCGCTGGCCGGCCATGAATGAGGCGCTGCGTGCGCGTGGCCGCCTGCCCGCAACGGCAGATGGCCGTTAGCTTCTCGACGACCTCCGCCCGGGCGATGAGTTGTGGCATGGCGCCGAACGGCTCGCCCCTGAAGTCCATGTCCAGGCCGGCCACGATCACGCGCCTGCCGGAGTCAGCCAACCGTTCGACTACGGCCACGACTTCGGCGTCGAGGAACTGCGCCTCGTCAACGGCCACCACCTGCGTCTCTAGGCTGAGGCGCGCAAGCAACTCATCGGCGCTTGCCACCAACTCTGCCTCGAGCGTCCGACCGGCATGCGATGCAACGGCCAACTTGGCGTACCGATCATCTATGGCGTGCTTGAAGACCTGCACCTTCTGCTTGGCGATCACCGCGCGCGTAACGCGCCGGATGAGCTCCTCGCTCTTACCGGAGAACATGGGACCTGCGATGACCTCAATCCAACCCCCGGAGAAACCGTGACCCAACAGCATGGGGCCCATGGTATCGCCCGAGGACTAGGTGAGGGCCGGGGTCGGTTGCCGTCACGCAGCGGTTCACGCTCGCCCGCACGCGGGTGCTACGCTGCTCGGGTGGAGCGCATGCACGGCACAACCATCGTCGCAGTCAACAAGGACGGCATCACCGCCATCGCGGGCGACGGGCAAGTGACCTTGGGCGAGACCATCGTCAAACGTGGCGCCGTGAAGGTTAGGGCGCTAGCGGACGGCGACATCCTCGCCGGTTTCGCAGGCACGGTCAGCGACGCCTTCACCCTCATCGAGAAATATGAGGGCTACCTCGACCAATACCGCGGCAACTTGCTTAGGGCGGCCGTAGAGACGGTCAAGGAGTGGCGCACGGACCGCGCCTTACGCAACCTCGAGGCGCTGCTGATCGTCGCAGATGCGGACCAGATCCTCACCCTCTCCGGCATGGGTGACGTCATAGCACCGGATGACCCCGTCGCCGCCGTCGGCTCCGGTGGGCCGTATGCCCAAGCAGCAGCCTTGGCGCTCCTGCGGCACACACAGCTCAGCGCGGAGGAGATCGCGCGCGCCGCCATCGGGATAGCAGCCGAGATAGACATCTACACGAGCGGAAACGCCACCGTGCTTACGGTAGGCGGCCCAGATGACGAGCCTGGCGCCGACGAGAGCGAGGAACCTGCGTGAGCGACGAACTGACCAGGCGCCTGACTGACCTGACGCCAGTAGAGATAGTCACGGAACTCGACCGCCACATCATCGGTCAGAACAAGGCCAAGCGCATGGTGGCGGTGGCGTTGCGCAATCACTACCGCCGCAAGCGCCTCCCCGACGACGTTCAGGGCGAGGTGACTCCAAAGAACATCATGCTGATAGGCCCCACTGGGGTCGGCAAGACGGAGATTGCGCGCCGCCTTGCGAAACTAGCGCGCGCACCGTTCCTCAAGGTCGAGGCGACGAAGTTCACGGAGGTCGGTTACGTCGGTCGCGACGTGGACTCCATCGTCCGCGACCTCGTGCGCGCCTCCGCCGTCATGGTCGAGGAGGAGAAGAAGGCCGAGGTCATGGCACAAGCGCGGCGCGAGGCTGAGGAGCGGCTGCTCGACGTGCTTATCCCCGGCGGTTCAGAGGACAGCCGCGAGCGCATGCGGCAACTGCTGCGCGCAGGCGACTTGGAGGAGCGCACGGTAGAGATAGAGGTTGCTTCCGAGCAGCCCGCCAGCCTGCCGATGCCAGGCATGGAAGAGGCCGGCATCAACCTCCAGGAGATGTTCAAGCGTTTCATGCCCGAGCAGAAGGTGCGCCGCAAGGTCAGCGTGCGCGACGGCCGCCGGCTGCTCGAGAACGAGGAAGCAGAGCGCCTCATCGACCATGACGCCGTGACCCGCGAGGCCGTCGACCGCGCAGAGTCGCTCGGCATCGTGTTCATCGACGAGATCGACAAGATCGCGCGCGACGACCGGGCGGGCGGGTCGGACGTGTCAGGGGAGGGCGTGCAGCGCGACCTGCTGCCCATCGTGGAGGGCACGCAAGTCAACACGCGCTACGGGCCGGTGAACACCGACCACGTGCTCTTCATCGCCGCTGGCGCCTTCACGGCCTCGAAGCCGAGCGACCTCATCCCCGAGCTGCAGGGCCGCTTCCCCATCCGCGTCGAACTTGATGAGTTGGGCGCCAGCGACTTCCAACGCATCCTCACCCAGCCGCGCTTCGCGCTCACCAAGCAGTACACGGACTTGCTGGCGGTCGACGGCACGCACTTGCGCTTCGACGAATCTGGCATCGTGGCGTTGGCCGAGTACGCGGAACGCGTGAACCGCGAGGTCGAGGACATCGGTGCGCGCAGGCTGCACACCATCATCGAGACGGTGCTGGAAGACATCGCGTTCGGCACTGACCTGGGCGTGGTGGTGATAGACAAGGCCATGGTCGACAAGAAACTCGCCGACGTGGTGTCAGACGAGGACCTCAGCCGTTACATTCTGTAACGCGCGGGAGTCTCACTCGTCCCAGAAGCGCAGTTGACCGGCCTCGAAGGTCGGGTCGCTGAGCTTCGCGAAGGCCATCAGGCCGTCTAGGTCGGGCCGTTCGAGGTAGTAGCGGAAGTTCTCCAAGTAGCGCTGCACGCTCTCCTGCGGCAGCTTGAGCTTCTCCGCCTCGACGGCCGAGACCTTGGCGAGTTCGCCTAGGCCGCGCCGCCGCGACTCCCTGAAGCGCTGGACCAAACCAGCGGACGGCTTGCGGTCGTCCGGGGCGGCCCACACCGCGAACGTGAATGGCAGCTTCGTAAGGCGGTACCAAGCCTCGCCAAGGTCGGTGACGAACAGGTCCGGGCGCACCTTGCTTGGCCCTGTCATGCCGCGGCCCTGCGGCCCCACCCCTTGCTGTGGCAGGTGCCGCAACGCCTCACGAAAAGCCGCGTCGCCGATGAGCAGCGCGCCGGCGGCCCCGCCGGCTAGCAGCTCGTCAAGGTTGCCGCTGCTGGGCACGAGCTCACAATGGATGCCGTCGGCACCGAGCAGTACGCGCAGCAACTCGACGCTCGTTGCGCTGGCATTCGTCACCGCTATGCGTTGGCCCTCAAGTTCCCGCCACGGCTTGAGGTGAAAGAGCATGACGCTGTAGACCGAGCCGAGGGTGGCTATCGAGAAGTCGGCCAGGGCGCGGTACTCGTGACGGTGGCGGATGAACTCGATCGACGACACCAGCGTCAAGTCGATCTCACGGCGCGCTAGCGCGGCATTCAGCTCGCTCGGCACGCCGTAGACGTAACTCGTGCTCTCTGCCCCCGTGGCTGTCAATCCCCAGTGCAGCGGGGCGACGTTGGTGTAAGACACTATGCCGAGGCGCTCGCGCCTCACGCGTAGACTTTCAGCTCGTTGTAGAGCGCGTCGCGGCGGACCGGCACGCGGCCAGCGGTGCGCACGAGGCTGACGAGTTCGTCCTCCGTCATGCCCTTCTCCGTTACGGCGCCGCTCGCGTGAGCGATCTTCTCGTCCTTGATGGTTCCGTCGATGTCGGAGATGCCGGCAGACAACGCCACTTGGGTTAGTTCTGGCGTGATCATGATCCAGTAACCCTTGATGTGAGGGAAGTTGTCCAGCATCAGGCGCGCGACCGCGAGGTTGCGGAGGTCGTCGATGCCCGTCGTGTGGCGCGTGCCGAGCTCGGCGGCCAACTGGTTGTTGTCTGGCTGGAACGCAAGCGGTATGAACGAGAGGAACCCGCCGGTCTCGTCCTGCTGCTGCCTGAGCCGGAGCATGTGATCGAGGCGCTCCTCGAGCGTTTCGATGTGCCCGTAGAGCATGGTGGCGTTCGTCGGCAGCCCTAGTTCGTGCGCCGTGCGGTGCACCGCGAGCCAGCCCTCTGCGCTGACCTTGGCCCGCGCGATGCGCTTACGCACGCGGTCAGCGAAGATCTCGGCCCCGCCACCTGGCAACGCCACCAGTCCAGCGGCTTTGAGCTGCGTTAGCACCTCGCGGTAGTCGAGGCGCGG
>JBIQMD010000193.1:0-4531 GCA_044463725.1 Truepera radiovictrix | reverse complement strand
AACACTGGCGCTCACTTGGGCGAGGTGCTCGTGCGCCTCGATCTGTTGAGCGCCCTCGAAGTGCAACAGATCCTCATGACGCAGCGACAAGAGAGCCCAGGCACGCTCCTCGGGCGCGTTGCCGTCGAGCGCGGCATCCTCACCGAGGAGGACCTCGCCATTGCCATAGAAGCGCAGGCCTACGACGTCGTGACGGAGTTGCTCAGTTGGTCGGACGGCGCCTTCGAGTTCGGTGACGCGGATACTACGGCGTCGCAGGTGCCGCTCGGCAGCGGCATAGACGCGGCCATGCTCCTCATGCGCGTCGTGCATGGCCTCGAGGAGTTCAAGCAGCACGCGGCGCCTCCCGAAGCGATATTCAAGCGCGCGGGCGACCCGACTCACCTAGAGTTGCCAACGGGCGGCTGGGAAGTCCTCGGTCAAGTCGACGGCAGGCGGTCAGCCCGTACCATCACCGCCGAGCTCGACCTACCGGAAAGCCGCGTCCTCGCCATCCTCGGCGAGTTGGAAGAACTGGGGGTCGTAGAGCGCTCGCCTTACCAGGCGGACGAACCGATCGTGCTCGTCGTCTCTAGCAGCACGGCCCTCAACCGTCTCATCAAACTCGCGCTGCAGCGTAGCGGCTTGCGCTCGGCGCACATCGACTCGGTTGCCGACGTGTTCGGTGGCATCAACGAGCACCACCCAAGGGCCCTAGTCGTTGACGACGACAGTAACGAGGCGTGGGAGTTCGTCCGCGAGTTGCGCAGGAGCGCATCGCAGGGTCACTTACCCGTGCTCGTCCTCGTCGACAAGGCGCCTCGCGGAACGCTCTTCAGGCCACTCCCGCGCGCAGAGTGGCTCATGAAGCCGTTCCAGGAACTCGAGTTGCAGCAGCAAGTCACCAGCCTGGTTGGCAAGAGCAAGATCGCCTGAATTAACCCCTACGATTGTACTTGACTGTGACGAACGCGTACTTTGGGTTCTTGCCTGTCGATACACTCCGGGCGTAACGCGACGTTGGTTCCAGTGACCCGCCGCTCTGACGGGCCAGTTGGCTCCGCAGAGATGCGGAGCTCATGGCCCGGAAACCGTGCCGGGGTTGTCGCGTCCATGCTCGCGAACCCGTCGCCCGGCGACTGGTTCGCCGCAGAAATCGGAGAGGTGATAGTCGTGAGGAAGGTCTACCGTCTGCTGATAGCGCTGCTAGTAACTGGGGCAGTAGCTTATGCCCAAACCATCGTTACGGTCGCTGCTGGCGCCGTCGGCCAGGAGCTTGAACTAACGCGCGCAGCCGCCGCCCGCTACATGGCGCTGCACCCAGACGTCACGGTGAACGTACTCGAAACGCCGGACCTGACGGACAACCGCCTAGCGCTGTACCTGCAGATGTTCGAGGCCAAGTCCTCAGACGTAGACGTCTTTCAGATCGACGTCATCTGGCCAGGCGACTTGGCAGAGCACTTCGTCGACCTCTACGACTACGGTGCCCGTGACGTCGCAGACCAGCACTTCCCCGCGATCATCCAGAACAACACCGTCGACGGGCACTTGATCGGCATACCGTGGTTCACGGACGCTGGCCTCCTCTACTACCGCACCGACCTGCTCACCAAGTACGGCTTCTCTGGTCCGCCGACGACTTGGGCGGAGTTGACGAGCATGGCGCAGACCATCCAGGACGGCGAGCGCAGCGGTGGCAACCAAGACTTCTGGGGCTACGTCTGGCAAGGCAACAGCTACGAGGGCCTCACCTGTGACGCGCTCGAGTGGGTAGCCTCGTTCAACGGCGGCAGCATCGTCAGCCCAGAAGGCGTCGTCACCATCAACAACCCCAACGCCATCGCCGCCATCAGCACGGCAGCTGGCTGGGTTGGCACCATCTCCCCGAACGGCGTAACGAGCTTCGGCGAGGAAGAAGCGCGCAACATGTGGCAGGCTGGTAACGCCGCCTTCATGCGCAACTGGCCGTACGCCTACAGCCTCGGCAACGCAGCAGACAGCGTGATCGCGGGCAACTTCGACGTCAGCCCACTGCCTGCCGGGCCAGACGGCAAACCGGCGGCAACCCTCGGCGGTTGGCAGCTCGCAGTATCCAAGTACAGCAAGGATCCGGCCGCAGCGGCGGACGTTGCCCTCTACCTCGCCTCATACGACGAGCAGAAGATCAGGGCCATCGACGGCTCACTCAACCCGACCATCATGGCGCTCTACCAGGACCCAGACGTCCTCTCGGCCGTGCCGTTCTTCGGCTCGCTGTACGACGTGTTCACGAACGCTGTCGCGCGGCCGTCGACCGCTACTGCGCCGAACTACGCGGCCGTCTCACGCGCGTTCTACACTGCCGTGCACAGCGTGCTCACCGGACAAGCGACGGCTGCTGACGCCGTAGCTGAGGCCGAAGCCGACATCGAGGACATCACCGGCTTCCCCTCCGGCCAGCCGTAAGCAACTTAGTTCACTAGCCCAACCATCGGGGCCGGCACGGGCTACCTCCCGTGCTGGCCCCACTCGTGAGCCCCACTCTTGAGCAACCGAAGCCACCCGTGAGCTACGTCGCGGCAGTGCCGAACGCAGACGGAACGGAGGACAGATGAGCGACGCCAACGAGGCGTCGGCAAGGCGGCCCGCGAGCGGGCGCCATGCCACGGAGGGCGACAACGACGTCAGTGAGCGCCCAGCCAAGCGCCGCATCTCGCAGCTGTTGCGCCAGGAGCGGCGCACGGCGTACTTCCTGCTGCTACCGACTTTCATCGTGTTGGCGATCATCGCTGCGTACCCGTTCGCGCGCGTCGTCTACTCGAGCCTAACGAACGCCAAGTTCGCCAGCTCGCAGCCAACGAGCTTCATCGGCCTAGAGAACTACCGCACTCTTCTCGCTTTCACCATCCGCGAGTTGCCGCCTCAGCTAGATGAGGCAGGCGAGCCAGAAGTGCTGAACGGCAAGGTGCAATACGTGTCAGCGGTCAGCATCCTGCCGCGCTCGCCAAACCGCTACCGGCAGGTCTTCCAGTTCTCGCTGCTCGGCAAGCGCTACGTGCTCGGCGCCATCTCGGCCGACTTCATCAGGTCCGTCTGGGACACCGTGGTGTTCACCGTAGTCGCCGTCGCGTTCGAGACCATCCTCGGCATGATCATCGCCCTCACCCTTGCCAGTCGGTTCCGTGGCCGCGGAGCCATGCGCGCGGCGATGCTAGTGCCGTGGGCCGTCATCACCGTGGTGTCTGCGCGCATCTGGGAGTGGATGCTGCAGCCAACGCGCGCTGGGCTGTTCAACACCCTCGGGTCTTACCTCGGACTTAGCGACGGGCGCACCGACTTCTTCGGCAACCCGGCGCTGCAGTTGCCGAGCATGATCATGATGGACGTGTGGAAGACCACGCCGTTCATGGCGCTGCTCCTCCTCGCCGGGCTCGCCACCATCCCGGCAGAGTATGCGGAGGCGGCAAAGGTCGACGGCGCCGGTCCACTCAAGCGCTTCTTCCGCATCACGCTGCCGCTACTAACGCCGACTCTCGCGGTGGCGCTCATCTTCCGCACGCTCGACTCCCTGCGCGTGTTCGACATCTTCCAGGTCGTGCTTGGCAATCAGCGCTACTCGATGGCGAGCTTCGCGCAAGACATGCTCATCAGTAGGCGCGACATGGGGTTGTCTTCCGCCCCTTCCGTAACCATCTTCGTGATCATCTTCGTCTTCGCGCTCCTCTACGTCCGCTCGATGAAAGTCGACACCCAGTGACGCCGGCCGCCAATCACAAACGCCGCCGCGCGCTGAGGCACGCCACTGGGCGCGCGTTCTTCTGGCTCCTCATAGTGGTGCTGCTCGTGTATCTCTTGTTTCCCTTCTACTGGGCGTTCATCTCGGCGCTCAAGACTCAAGCCGAGCTGATCAAGACGCCCGCCACGCTATGGCCAGACAACCCCGTGCTGACCAACTTCAAGGCCGTCCTTGGCAACGACCGCTTCGTGCGGGCGCTCGGCATCTCCACCTTGGTCGCTTCGAGTGTGACGCTGCTCTCCCTAGTAGTCGGGTCGTTCGCTGGCTACGCGCTCGGCAAGATGCGCTTCGCTGGCCGCAGCGCCTCCCTCTACGTCATCCTCGCGATGACCATGTTCCCGCAGATCGCCGTGCTGGCAGGGCTCTACGCCGTCATCAGGCTCCTCGGCATGCCCGCCGTGCCAAGCATGATCCTCTCCTACATGCTGTTCACGTTGCCGTTCACGGTGTGGGTGCTGACATCGTTCTTCCGCGGGCTACCCGACTCGCTGCTGCAAGCCGCGCAAGTCGATGGGGCGACCCTCCTCCAGGCGTTCCGTTACGTGCTGCTGCCCTTGACCGCCCCTGCGCTAGTCACGACTGGCCTGTTGGCGTTCATTCAGGCGTGGAACGAGTACCTCTTCGCGCTGACGTTCACCGTCATCGACCCGCCGGCGCGCACCGTGCCGGTGGCCATCGCGCTCTTCACTGGCGAGATAGCCCGCCAGGAACCGTTCGGGGAGATCATGGCGGCGGCGGTCATCATCACCATCCCCCTCGTTGCGCTCGGGCTCA
>JBIQMD010000192.1:0-4546 GCA_044463725.1 Truepera radiovictrix | reverse complement strand
AGGAACTGGTGGCGCCGGAGGACGTGCCCACTAGCTACATGGACCTCGCCGATCCGAAGTGGGCAGGCAAGATCGTCATGGCCAACCCAGCCTCGCACGCTACGACCATCCAGTGGCTGGTCGGGCTGCGCGATCACAACGTCTTCGGTTCAGAGGACGCCTGGTGGACCTTCGTCAACGGCCTAGCGGCTAACCGGCCGATGCTCGTCGGCTCGTTCGGGCCGACGCCGGGTCCGATCGCTTCGGGCGAGATGCAGATCGGCATCTCCATGCCCAAGTACATCGTTACGCTCGCACCGGCGCCACTGGACTGGGCTCGCGTCTCCGAACCGATGTTCGGCACGCCGCGCGGCATCGCGCTCGCTGCCGGAGCGCCCAGCCCGAACGCAGGCAAGTTGTTCATCGACTACTGGCTGAGCGACGAGTCAAGCGCCATCCTGGCCAACCAGGTTGGCGAGTACGTACTTGCTCCCGGCGTCTACCCGCCGATCGAAGGTATCGACGACGCTACGGTGTTGCCACTGGCCAGCATGACCGACGAAGAGATCGCCGAATGGGGCGAGCGGTTCGGAGAAGTCTTCCGCTAGAACCGTCAAAACAGTGACGACCGGTGCCCGCCGCGGCTGACGCGTTCAGCAGGGCGGGCACCGGCCCATATCTTGTGCGCCCATCGGGCAGACGCAATCACGCTATCGAGAGTGAACCGTATGAAGATCCAAGTCGACAAACTGCGCAAGACGTTCCAGTCGTCGGAGGGACTCGTCACCGCGCTGAACGACGTCAGCCTCGACGTGCCGGACGGCTCCGTCACGACGCTACTGGGCCCCAGCGGCTGCGGGAAGACCACGCTGCTTCGCTGTATCGCCGGGTTGGAGACGCCAGACTCCGGCACCATCACGATCGGTGACACCGTCGTGTGGTCCAGCAACGGCGGCACGACCACGTCGGTGACACCTGACAAGCGCGGCATCGGGATGGTGTTCCAGACCTACGCCATCTGGCCGCATATGACGGTCTTCGAGAACGTCGCCTACCCTCTGGAGGCCCAGGGCGTACCTCGTGCCGACATCGCGGGTCGCGTGGCGCGGGCTCTCGAGTTCGTGCAGCTCGGCGGGTACGAGCGCCGGCCCGCGACGGCGCTGAGCGGCGGGCAACAACAGCGCGTGTCTCTGGCCAGAGCGATCGTTTCGGAGCCGCGCGTGATCTTGTTCGACGAACCGCTCTCCAACCTCGACGCCAAGCTGCGTGAGGAGACGAGGGCCGAGCTGCGAGACCTGCTGACTCGCCTAGGCATCACTTCGCTGTACGTCACCCACGATAGGTTCGAGGCCCTTGCGCTCTCCGATGACGTCGTGGTCATGCAGGGAGGCAACGTCGTGCAGCGGGGCACCCCCGAGGACGTGTACTTCCGCTCGAACAGCAGGTTCGTCGTCGACTTCATGGGCAAGGCGAACTTCCTGGACGCGACCGTGAAGGGCACCACGCCAGAGGGTCTCACGCTCGTCGACTCGACCGTCGGTCCGGTGCAGTGTGAGCCCGCCAGGGACGTCGCGCCCGGCGACTCAGGCACAGTCGCGGTTCGGATGGAGTTCATCAACGTGCTCCCCAATTCGCGCCCCTCGCCGCTTCCCCCGAACCACGCCGTGGGCACCGTCGCGTCGGTGGTGTTCCTCGGCGAGACGCGGGAGGTGGAGGTGCAGGCCGTCGACGAGCGGCTCATGCTGCGCGTCCCGTCGACCCTTCCGCTCGCTGTCGGGCAAGAGGTCCTCCTGTACTTCAACCCGATCGGCTGCCGGTTCATCACCGCGTAGATGGAGGCTCTCGTGGAGGTGACGGCCGATGCGCTCGGCTAAGACGACGTACTTGACGTGGATACTAGTCGCCCTCGTCGGGGCCTTGACGCTGGCGCCCGCCATCATGCTGGTGGCCGGCAGCTTCTCGCAGGGTTTCGGGGGCCTCGGTGAGTTCACGACCGCCAAGTACGTGCGCGTGTACACCGACCCGCGTTTCTACCGGGTCCTGCTCAACACCTTCGTGTTCACGTTCGGTTCGGCGCTCCTCGCTACGGTCATGGCGTTCGCGCTCGCGTACCTGAACTTCCGCACCGACGCGCCCTTCCGCGGCGTCTTGCACCTGCTCCCCATCCTGTCGATGATGGTGCCTCACCTGGCGTTCGGCACGAGTTGGGCCATCTTGCTGAACCCGACCAACGGCATCTTCAACGTGTTCTTGCGCGACACCCTCGGTCTCGGGGTCATCAACATCTACTCGATGCCAGGCATGATCTTCATCGAGAGCCTGCTCGAACTGCCCGTGGCGTACCTGGTCATCGCGGCTGCCATGCGGTCGTTCGACACGGCGCTGGAGGAGGCCTCCTGGATCAGCGGCGGCTCGTCGCGGCGGACCATGCTGAAGATCATCCTGCCGATGCTGCAACCGGCGCTGCTCGCCGCCGTCATGCTGGTGGTTATCCGCAGCCTTGGTGCCTTCGCGATCCCCTCCGTCCTGGGCATGCCCGCCCGCATCGACGTGCTTACCACCTACCTCTACCGCATCGTGACGACAGGGTTCCTACCCGACTACGGCCGAGCCGCAGCGGTCGGAATCAGCGTCCTCGCCACGGCCGTCGTCCTCGTGCTCATCTACCGGCACTACACGTCCGCTTCGGAACGGTTCGTCACTATCGGTGGCCGCGGCTACAAGCCGCAGCGTGTGAAGCTCGGCGCGCTCCGGGTCCCATTGGGCGTGCTGACCGTGCTGGTGGGCACCGTGCTCGTCGTCATCCCGGTGCTGGTGCTCGCCTACGTGTCGGTGATCCCGTACATGATGGCGCCGGGCGCCAGGGCGTTCTCAATGCTCACGCTGAGCCACTGGCAGTCGATCCTGGGCGACAGGTTGACGTTCGTCGCGCTCAACAACAGCGTGTTCCTTGCGTTAGTAGGCGCCACCGTCGGAATCTTGTTGTCTACACTCGCCTCCTACCTGATCGTGAGGATCCGCAACACGGGCAGCGCCATCCTCGAGGTGCTGGCGTTCACCTCGTTCGCGTTCCCTGGCCTGGTGCTCGGCATCGGCTTCATGTGGGCGTTCGTACGCACGGGCGCCTACGGCACCATCTGGGCCCTACTCATCGCCTACGTCGCGACCTACCTGCCGTTCGGCATCCGGCCGCTGACCAGCACGTTCATCCAGATCGGCAAGGACCTGGAGGAGGCGTCGTTGATCAGCGGGGCAGGGTTCATGCGCACCCTGCGGCGCGTCGTGGCACCCCTCGCCATGCCGGGGATCATCTCGGGCTGGACGCTGATGGCCGTCATGTTCATCCGCGAACTCGACCTGTCGGTGATCCTGGCCCGGCCCGGCACCGAGGTCATGGCTGTGCTGATGTACCGTGCCGTGCACGACGCCTACTGGGGCAAGGTCGCCGTGTTCGGCGTGATCATGATCGCGCTGTCGACCACGTTCATCCTGCTGACCAACCTGGTGTCGCGGCGGTTCCGTATGACCTCGCGCTAGGTGACGGCTCCACGGTGGAGAGTCGGGTCGGGCCTGGTGCTCAACGCCCGGACGTGAGGAGCGGGGCACTACCCGCCAAGTCCCCACGAGTGGGTTAAGCTTGACCAATCAGGTCGGGATTGCAGGGCACGGCCCCACGGACCCTACCGAACGGATCACTCGGTTCCGCGAGGGACCCGCGAAGGAAGTACGGTCACATGTCGTCAGCACGCATGGGTTCAACCTCATGAGCTCGGGGCTAGGCTCCGCCAACGGCGCTGTCTGGATGACCGGATGCTGAGCCTCAGGGGCGTGAGCAAGAGCTTCGCTGCGCGGCCAGCGAACGTGCAGGCGTTGCGTGACGTCGACCTCGACGTGGGCGCGGGCGGCTTCACCGCCATCCTCGGGGCCTCGGGCTGCGGCAAGACTACGCTGCTGCGCGTCATCGCGGGCTTCGACCGACCCGACGCTGGCGAGGTCAGCTTGGGTGGCCGCGTCATAACTAGCGGCGGCACCCAGGTGCCGCCGGAGCGCCGCGGAATAGGCATCGTTCCGCAGGAGGGTGCGCTGTTCCCTCACCTCAGCGTCGGCCAGAACGTGGGCTTCGGGTTGAGCGCTTCGCCCTTCTCGGCGAGCTCTCGGCGTCAGCGAGCCGACCGCGTGCGGGAACTCCTCGAGCTGGTCGGGCTGCCCGACTACGAGGCGCGTCGGCCAGAGGAACTTTCCGGCGGTCAACAGCAGCGCGTGGCCCTCGCGCGGGCCTTAGCGCCGCTGCCCGAGGTCGTGCTCCTCGACGAGCCCTTCTCCGCGCTCGACGCCACCTTGCGCGTGGAGCTGCGCGAGGAGGTACGCGACCTGCTGCGCTCCCTCGGGACCACGGCGGTTCTCGTGACCCACGACCAGGAGGAGGCGCTGTCGCTGGCCGATCACGTGGCCATCATGCGTCAAGGCCGCGTCGTGCAAGCCGACTCACCGCGCGGCGTTTACGCCAGCCCCGCCGACGAGCAGGTGGCGAGCTTCGTCGGCGAGGCGGTGCTGCTACCCGCCAGGG
>JBIQMD010000191.1:0-4551 GCA_044463725.1 Truepera radiovictrix | reverse complement strand
GCTCAGGCGGGAACTTGACGGTGAGCGCAGAGGGCGTCAGCGACGTAGCGAACATCCAGTAGAGCGGGGCGACGGCCGCCAGCGACAGCACGATCAGGATGACGAGAATGACTACCGCGCCAGGAGCGCTCGGCTTGACGGGGTGCTCTGGGTCTCGGAAGAACGGGTCGAAGCGGGGGCGTGATGGGACGACCATCAGTACTCGACGTTCTGGCCGAGGAAGCGGAACTGGATGGCGGCCATGACGAAGGTGAGAAGGAACAGCACGATGGCCTGCGCCGAGGCGAGGCCCAGGTTGAAGCGCTGGAACGCTTCCTGGTAGATGCGGTAGACGACCGTCGTGGTCGAGAACTGCGGTCCGCCTTGCGTCATCACGTACACGGACTCGAACACTTGGAAGGTGTTGACGGTGCCCGTGACGACGAGATAGAGGAGGGTTGGGCGGATGAGCGGCATGATCACGCGCATGAAGATAGTTGGCCGTTTCGCGCCGTCGATTACCGCCACCTCGTAGAGGTCACGCGGGATGCGCGCTAGCGCGGCGGACAACAGGACGATGGACGAGCCGCCACCCATGATGACCTGCATGGCCATGAGCGCGGGGAGCGCCGTGTCGGTGTTGCCGAGCCAGGCGACGGGCTTGGCGCCGAACATGGACGTGAAGGCGTTCAGGAGCCCGAAGGTCGGGTGATAGATCCACGCCCACACGAGCGAGATGATGATGCTTGACGTAACGGCCGGCAGGTAGAACGCCGACTTGAAGAACGTCTGCAGCGTCCGGTTCATCGGGTCGAGCAAGTAGGCGATCAGCAACGCCTTCGCGAGCCAGAAGAACACCACGACGCCCGTGAAGATACCGGTGTTGACGAGCGCCTTGCCGAACAGCGGGTCATTGAGGACGCGCTGGAAGTTGCGTAGGCCGACGAACGTCATCCGGTTAGGCCGCACGTCCATGAACGCGAGCGCGAACGCGATGGCGACGGGCGCCAGGAAGAACAGGAGGAACAGCAGCGTCTGTGGCGCGACGAACGCCACACCCCAACGGGCGGCCTGCCTGCGGGAGGCGTCCATGCCGCGTGAATCCCGCCGCCCGCGACCAACTGGTCGCGGGCTTGCGAGCGAAGCGCTATCGTTTGCCAGTTCCACGAACGCTTACGGCGCTGGCGTCACGCTGAGCGCTAGGGTGCGCGGTCGCGTCAACGCCCGAAGACGGCCTGGTTGGCGGCCTTCACGAAGTCGTCGAGCGCCTGTTGCGGCGTCTTGTCGCCACTCAATGCCGCTTCCATGGCAGCAGTGAAGTGCTCGATCGCGGGACCGGTGTCAACGTCCGACGGCCCGTAGTACGCGATACCGTGGTCGATCGCGGCCTGGTAGACAGCCACCTCGGTTGCTACGTCCGCGATGTACGGCGTGGCCGTCGCGAACTCGAGGGAGGCGTTGGAAGACTTGCGCGCCGTGACGTAGAGGAGGGTCTCGAGGAGCTTGCTGTTCTCGGTGTTCGTGAGGAAGCGAGCGAACTCCATCACCATGTCGCGCTTGGCCGCGTCCTTCTGCTTGAAGACGAGGAAGCCGCCTGAGGTCTCGTACGCCACTTCCCCGGTGGCCGGGTCGTGGGGGAACGGCGCTATGGCGACGTGGATGGGCTCGGCGAGGCGGCCTTCCTTGACGTAGCGGTCGAGGCGGCCGATCTCGTAGATGCCGCCGTAACCCATGGCGGCGCGGCCCTGGTGCAGGTTGTCGATGGTGCCGTAGACGTCGAGCGCTTCGCCGCCCTCGGGAGCGTAACCGTACTTGTAGACGAGGTCGACCATGAACTGCAGTGCGCGCACGCCCTCCTCGGAGTTCAGCACGAACGCGGTGCCCTCGTCGTTCACGAGCTTGGCGCCGAAGCGGTGCATCCACCCCAGCATGTTGAGGGTGTCCTTGGCGGCGAGGGTGAGCGCGTACACGTCGGTCTTGCCGTCACCGTCGCGGTCGAAGGTCAGTTGGTCGGCGGCCGCGAGGAACTCGTCGATGGTCCACGAGCGGTCGGGGAGGCTCGGTAGCTCGACGCCGCGCTCCGCGAACAGGTCGACGTTGAGGAGCATGGTCGAGCCCATGCCGTTATTGGAGTTGTTCCACGGCCAGATGTAGTGCTCGCCGTCGACCATGCCCTTGGCGAGAGCGTAGGGGAGGAAATCCGCCCTATCGGCGTCGGTCAGGTACGAGTCGATGGGTTCCAGCAGGCCGTCGCGCACCCAGTCTGGGCTCCAGTCGAGGTCCTTGAGCACGTCGGGCGGGTTGCCGGCGAAGATGGCCGTGGTTACCTTCTCACCGAAGCCAGCGTTGGGGACGAGTTCGTACTTCACCGTCACGTCTGGGTGCAGGAGCATGAACTGCTCGCTCATGTAGCGGGCGTACTCCTCGCCAGTTGCGCTGGCGTCCGCGGCCATGTCGGGCGTGATGATGCGCCACGGGTTTATCCACCACGTGAGCTCCATCTTCTGGGCGGCAGCAAGACTCGACCAAGCGAGGGCGACAACGGCTGCAAGGAGTAAGACTCTGGGTCGACGCATGTTTGACCTCCGGTTCTAAGACAGGGGTTTGACTTCGGGCTTGCGTTTCTTATACCAGTTCGTTGCCAGTTGTTGGCAAGGGGGCCACGGCGCACAGTCGCCTCTGGCCATGCTGGTGAGAGACGAGTGTGCCCGCGGTTGTCCGCGGGCACACGACTTCTCGAACTGTGGGCGTTACTCAGTTGGCGAAGTGCAGCACCGTTCCGGCCGGCGTTACGCTCAGGTTGGTCACGTAGAGGTCGCCACTCTTGTCGAACGTGAAGCCGCCCGGCATCGTCAGGGCGCCCTCGGTTCCCGGAACCTCTTCTATGACACCGTCTACGACGCGTTTAAGGGCGCCAGTCAGGTCGCCGGAGAGGAGGCCGTTAGTGGCGATCTCGAGCACGTACAAGTTGCCGTCTGGGCCGAACGCCACGTCGACGATGTTCGTGAAGCCCGTCGCGTAGACAGTAGGCGTCTCGCCAGGGACGACGCGCATGACGCTGGCGCCGCCGACGGGGAACGGGAAGCCGGTTAGTAGGCCAACGTAGTAAGCGCCGCCAGGGCCGACAGCCACGGACGTTGGTACGGACTGCATCGGGATGTTGGTGCCCTCAGGCAGGCCAAGCATCGGCGGGGCAAGCGCCATGGTGTCTGGGAAGACGGCGAGGGTTGTCACTTTTCCGTTGGCCGCCACCCACAGGAGTGAGTTGCCGCCGGCGTCTGTCACGAGCTGACCGGAAGGAGCGGCAGTGATGCCGTAAGCGTTGCTGTCGATGGCGCCGCCGTCAGGGTTCCGTGCTGCCTCGTAACCTGCGATGTCGGCGATCGCGGTCAAGGTGCCGCGCGCCTGACTAACGCGCCACGTCATGCCGAGGCCAGCGCCGTCGAGGCCCAGGTCCGCGAGGATGGCGGGGTCGGCGCCAAGCCCCGTAGTGATGTAGCTAGTGCCGTTACCGAGCAAGCTGATGTCGTTCGGGCCCATGGCACGGGTGCCGTCTTCGGCGGCTAGGGAGGGCAGCCCTTCCAACACGCGTCGTTGGCCATTGGTGTCGATCCGGGTGACGGCGCCCGTCGTGCCGAAGTGAAGCTCTGAGCCTTCACCGCCCATGAAGTGAGGCCCATCGCCGCCGCTGCCTGCCTCGGCAACCAAGATGGCGCCATCGGGAGTGACGGTTATCCCGCGCGGGTTGGCGAGCTCCGTGGCGATCGCTTCCGGCGCTTGGAACGACAACGCCTCCGACTGGAGCGGGGCGACCGAGTCGGTGGGCGTCGAGCAAGCAGCTAGCAGCAACAGCGGGCCACCCATGACCAGCGCTGACCGTCTGAACATATTTACGAGACGCATCTCTTCCTCCGAGCTTTCTGGGGGCACCCCCCTCACGACCGCGCCGTCGCGAGCAGGGCCTGGCTTCCTCCGTCATCGGGAGTACTCCGCACGTTTGTGCTGATAGGTCAGGTTTGTATGTGACGCTTGACGCGCACTGGTGCAACAGAGTGTGGCCCGCCAACGTGGCTTGAGGCGGCTACTCCGCCAAGATCGTCAAGTGGTTGCGCTCAGCTACGGCTTCGCGTACGGCTAGAACCGCTCGCGCCTCCCAGCTTCGCAGGCCGACCGCAGCTCACCCGCGTCGATCTGCCAGTCCAGGCGGGTCGCTTTGGTTACCTCGCGCAGGGTGTGCTGCACGATCCGCTGCTCGTCGTGCCAAAGAGGCAAGTGCCCGCCGACGCTGAAGCGCATGCTGTTCGAACCCTCCATGTCTTCGGTGGGGATGGTCACGGTAACCTCAGCCAGAAGCGTGCGCCGCATACGATGGCAGCAACGACGTGCGCCACAGCGGCGCAGCATGAACGCGGAGGAACCCCGATGACGACCAAGACGATACCTGGCCCCGTATCCAGCTTCCTGAGGCACCATTACCGGCACTTCAACGCCGCGGCCATGATCGACGCAACCGACGCATACATCGCGCACCTGGACGCCGGCGGCGCCATGATGATCACCCTAGCTGGCGCC
>JBIQMD010000190.1:0-4561 GCA_044463725.1 Truepera radiovictrix | reverse complement strand
TTGACGCCCTGACCGCAGACGCCCCGTGGGGCGACGCTGTCGGGGCTCACGCCCTCAACCGTACGCTCTACCCGCGGCTCTTGACCGCAGCCGCCGCCGTGGCGCGACCGCAGGCCAAGTTCTGCGTGCTAAGTCATGAGGTCAAGCTCCTTAGGAGCGTCGTTGCGGGCCAGTCCGAGTGGCGCGTCGAACGCGAACTGCAGGTCGCGCACGGTGGCCACAACCCGCTGCTACTGCTCCTCGTCAAGGCCCAGGAGTGACGTCCTGGTCGCTAACGATCCCATGCTAGACTTCGGCCCGTGATCCGCCAAGACCCCAAGGCGCTTGGGCCGCTACTGGCCAGCGTAAAGCCAGGTTGGTACGTCCTTGGCGCGCTGCTCGTCTACGCACTCTTGGCAACGGGACTGCTGATCGCAAGACCGGCCGTAGAGGCGCCAGCCGCGGGCGACGTGGCAGCTCCAGCTAGCGCCCCAGCTGCCGCTCCGGTGGCAGAGACGAAGTATGGGCCGCCGGGATTGTGGTTCCCCATACCGGGCGCCCGCCTCCCAGCCTCAGACGACCACCTGCCCGGCGCCCCACGCGCCTACCGCCACGGTGTGAGCCAAGGCTTCGACTTCTACGGCCAGGACGCGTCCGTGCCCATCGTGAGCGGCACGCCCGTAGTGGCGGCGCAGTCCGGCCAGATCGTCAGGGCAGACGTTGCGTACACCGAGATCGACCCGCGCGCCTGGGAGGTCCTCATGGCCGACGTAGCAGAGTCAGGGGCAAGCGAGGACCAACTCGACCGCCTGAGGGGACGGCAAGTCTGGCTGCGCATGGCTGACGGCACCGTCTTGCGCTATGGCCACCTCTCGGCCGTACGTGACGGCGTACGCACCGGCATGAACGTCTACCGCGGCCAGGTCATCGGCTTCGCAGGCAACTCGGGCACGGACGTGGCCGTTGCCGGCCGCAGCGACCAGACGCGCTTGCGCTTCGAGATCTGGCCGGACGAGGACAACTTCTTCGGGGCAGGCATGGAGCCTGAGGCCGTTCGCATTGCCGCAGCTTCTCTGTTCGTGGGACCATGAAGCGCGAGGAGGCCAGCCAGCGAGTGGAACCTATGGGTGCACCCGCCCCGATCAAGCCGGAGACGACTGCCATCGAAACGGTGTGGGGCAACGTCTGGGTGCGGGCCGTTAGCTACGTTGCCCTCACGGTCCTCCTCGTGCTCGTTCTCTGGCGCTTGCGGGGCGGCTACGCTTTCGCGCTACAGGTGGGCTTCATCGGCTTCCTCATCGCCTACATCCTCAACCCGGTAGTCAGCTGGCTCATGCGGCTGCGCTTCAAGCGCGGCCTGGCAGTGATCGTCGTTTACGGTCTGCTCCTGCTCGTCATCGCGTTCGGCTCGGTCGTAGTCAGCCAGGTCGTCACGGAGATGGGCAAGTTCGTGCAGTTAGTGCCGACGGCGTTGGAGCAGATCACGGCTTGGACCGGTCAGTTCCAGGAGTGGCTGTCGACGTTCGCCGACCGCCTGCCCGCCTTCCTGTCAGATCGCTTCGGGGTAGCCGACGAAACCGGAGCCATCAGCATCCAAGTCAGAGCGCAAGTCGCGGACTTCTTCCAGCAACTCGGCGAGAGCCTGAAGCGGCTCCTCGAGGGCCTCATCGCCGGTGGCCCCGGCCTCCTCCTCACGGGTGCAACGGCCGTCATCTCGACGACGTTCCAGGTCTTCCTAATCTTCTTGGCTGGTGCCTACTTCCTCTACGACTTCCCGCGCTTCGTGGCCAACTTCCGGCGCTTCGTGCCGCTGCGCTACCGCGAAGTCGCTGACGACCTCAGCGCCAAAGCCGACCTGGCCGTTGGCGGTTACCTCCGTGGCCAACTCCTCATAACGACCCTGCTCGGCATCTTCGTGTGGGCCGGGCTCAGCATCATCGGGGTGCCGCTAGCGACCGCGATAGGCTTCCTCGCAGCCGTGTTCAACGTAGTGCCATACCTCGGGCCGATACTGGGCGTGACGCCAGCCATCCTGCTCGGTTTCACCGTCAGTCCGTGGACTGCCGTTTTCGCAGCGGTAGTGTTCCTGGTGGCCAACCAGATCGAGGCGCACGTCCTCTCGCCGCTCATCTTGTCGCGCAACACCAACCTTCACCCGCTGACCGTCATGTTGGCGATCATGGCCGGCATAGGCCTCATGGGGTTGCTAGGCGCGCTCCTTGCCGTGCCGATCGTGGCGCTAGTCAAGGTGGTTGCAGAGGACTACTTGCTGTCGCGGCCGGCGTTCACCGGCGTACCCCGTCCACCTGCTGGTGGAGTACCTGCCAACGCGGGGGCGCTCGAGAGCCAAGGCACCGAGCCAGAACGCCTCGAGTGACGCGTGGCCGTTACGCCGCCAGCACGCTTGCGTTCATACATGCGGTGATCTGAAACCTCCATCAGCGCCTCACGGTCCAGTCCGTCGACGGGGTAGTTGGCTACCCCGATGCTGATGCTGAGAGCAACGCCGTTGGCGGTCAGACCCGCCACCACGCGCCCGAGCCGCTCCGCGGCGGCCTGCGCGTCATCGGGCCGCACTTCGGGCATGACGATGGCGAACTCGTCGCCGCCCCAGCGGAACACCTGGTCGGAGCCGCGGGCCGCCCCAGCCAGTGCGTTGGCAACGGCCACCAAAGCCTTGTCGCCCTCCGAGTGCCCGAAGCGATCGTTGATCTCCTTGAAATCGTTTAGGTCGAGGACCATGAGGCTGAGGTGGTGCTCGTAGCGCCGCGCTCTAGCCAGCTCGAGCTTGAACGCCCGGTTGAAGCCCTCGCGGTTGCCTAACCCAGTCAGGGGGTCCGTTATCGCCGACCTTTCGAGCTCTAGCACCTGTTCCGCCTGCCTCACGACGACCGTGAGGTGCTGCGCGAACGCCTCAGCTATGCGCAACGCCGCGGGCCCGAAGGCGTCGTCCGTCGAGAAGTTGTCGACGTTGAGGAAAGCGACCACCCCGTCGCGGTCGACGATCGGTACCGCCAGCTGGCACCGCAAGTCGTTGAGGTGAGCCTCCGCAGATGCAGCCAACATCTGCCCCGAACCGGCGCTCATGGCCAACGAGTCAGTGCCGCGCAGGATGCGGCCGGCCCCGCCCTCGAACGACGTAACGTCGCCGCGGTACCAGGCGAGCTGCTCACCGTAAGTGAAGGGCCCAGCCTCGGCTTGGAGCCGGTCGAGGTCGTAACCGACGGCGGCCTCGTAGTGGAAGCTCTCGCCGTGCCTCACGAGGATGGAGACGGCCTCGGCGTTGGGCACGAGGTCGGCCGCTGCCATGGCCGCGTGGCGGTAGAGCGCGTCTGGGCTGGAGGTGGACTTGAGTTGCTTGATCGCCTCGAGCGTGGCGAACAGCTGCCGGTTCAGTGTGGCGCGGGCGAAGGCGGCGCCCAACGGCACGGACAACTCCCCGAGTAGCTCGCGCGTGCGGTCGCCCCACTTGGGCAGCGGTTCCTGGAAGCGCGTCACTACGAGCAGCGCCTGCATCTGGCCCTGGTCAACGATGGGCACGGCAGCAACTGCACGCGCCTCGGTTGACGTCGACCAGTCAGTGTCAGATGCGAGGTCATCGACCAGGACTAGGTCGCGAGCCTCCCAAGCGTGCCGCAGGAGACCAGTGAAGGGGAAGCCGTCGCGCACTAGCCCAGCTAGTACCGGGGGAGGCGAACCGTGAACGGCGATGGGCCGCAGCCGCCCGAAGTGCAGCTCGAGCACCACCCCTAGGTCGAGGTCGAACATCGTCATGATCTCGTCGAGCGCCGCGTCTGCGGCCTCGGTTACGCCGTCCGTCAGGAGGAGGCGGCGGTTGAGGCGCGCCATGAACTCCTGATTGGCAGTGGTTTCGCTCAACGCCGCCAAGGCGTCCAGCCTGGTTAGTGCCTCTTCCATCATGCGCACGAACGCGACCAAGGTGGCGCGGTCCGCCGGCCCGAAAGCGTTGGTGTCGCGGTGCTCGAGGTTCACGATGGCCCGAACGCGCTGGCCCGTCATGACGGGGAGGGCGAGTTCGCTGCGGGTGAACTCTGCGCCTGGCGCCTGAATGAAGTCCTTGTCCAAGCGACTGTCCGCGACGTACTGCGGTTCCTGCGTGGTGAACGCCCTGCCCATGACGCTCGAGAGCGGCACGTCGAAGTTTGGGTCTGCGCCCCAGCGCCATGTCGTGTGGACCTTGAGCCCGTGTCCGTCCGGTACGAACACGGCGGCGTGCGCGAACGGCAGGATGTCGGACAGCAGCCGCGGCGCGGAGCGGAAGAGCGCGTCCATGTCGGTAGCGTGGTTCAGGTCTACCGCCGCCTCTTGCAGTAGCGTCGCTCGGCGGCCAGCGTGCTTGGCGCGCCGTTCGGCGCTGCGCCAGGCCCGGTAGAGGCCGTTGCCACCTGCCGTTGCAAGCGCCAACGTGCCTGCGATCAGGAGGTAATCCGCTGCGCTCAGGGGGCTGCCGTCGAGGAGGGTGCGCAGCCACACGAGGAGCAAGGCGGCTGGCGCGAGGATGGCGCTAGCCCGCCATCCGAGGCCGGCATTGGCTAGTAGGAACGGGATGGCGAGGAGTATG
>JBIQMD010000189.1:0-4574 GCA_044463725.1 Truepera radiovictrix | reverse complement strand
CCATTACGCCCGTGAAGAGGGCGCCAAGCTAGGCCACACCATGATCGGCCCTGAGCATCTACTCCTCGGCCTGCTGCGTGAGAGCGGCACCGCTAGCAAGGTCTTGGAGGAGTTCGGGGCATCGCTGGAAGATTTCAGGTTGCAGGTCGAGGAGATGGTCGGTCGCGGAGACGGCCTCCCCAAGAACGAAGCTGCGGCCATCACCCCGCGCGCTAGGCGCGTCATGGAGTTAGCTGGCTCGGAGGCGCGGAGTCTCGGGTCGAGCATCATCGCAACCGAGCACATCCTCCTCGGCATCATCCGCGAGGGCGACGGCGTCGCCTATCGCATCTTGCAGAACCTGACGCGCGACGTCGACTCCGTGCGCTGGCGCATCCTCGCAGCCGCCGACCCGAAGGGTCAGGCGGAGGCGGTCAACACGCCGTTCCTCGACGAGTACGCTCGCGACCTCACGCGTAAGGCCAGCGACGGCAAGCTCGACCCGGTCATCGGGCGCACCGAGGAGATCAGGCGCGTCATCCAGATCCTGTCGCGCCGCACGAAGAACAACCCTGTCCTCATCGGCGAGCCCGGCGTCGGCAAGACGGCAATCGTCGAGGGCCTCGCACAGGCCATCGTCGAAGGCCGCGTGCCACCTAACCTCCTCAACCTCAGGGTCTTGTCCATCGAGCTAAGCAACGTGGTGGCCGGCACGAAGTACCGCGGTGAGTTCGAGGAGCGCTTGCGCCAGATCATCGAGGAGCTGCGCAGGGCGCGGGTCGTTGCGTTCATCGACGAACTGCACACCTTGGTAGGCGCCGGTGGCGCAGAGGGCACGCTCGACGCAGCCAACATCCTCAAGCCGCCGCTATCGCGCGGCGAAGTGCAAGTCATCGGCGCAACCACGACCGGTGAGTACCACCGCTACATCGAGAAGGACGCCGCCCTCGAGCGGCGCTTCCAGCCCGTCATCGTGCTCGAGCCGTCGCCGGCCGAGTCGCTCGAGATACTCGTTGGCCTGCGCGACAAGTACGAGGCGCACCACGGCGTCGTCATCCCTCGCGAGATGCTCGAGTTGGCCGTCAGGTTCGGCGAACGCAGCCTGCCAGGCCGCAACTTCCCAGACAAGGCCATCGACTTGATCGACGAGGCGGCCTCACGCACGCGCCTCAACAAGTCGCTCGGCTTCCCCGTGCTCGAGGAGCCGGACGGCACGCCGATCGTCAGCCGTGAGGACCTCGAAGCCGTCGTCAACTCATGGGGCGGCATCTACATCGACGACCGTGACGACGAGAAGGTCGCTCACATCGAGGAGCACCTTGGCCGCAAAGTCGTTGGGCAGACGAAAGCCATCCGCGCCCTCGGCGCCGCGCTCAGGCGCTCGCGCGTAGGCCTCGGTGGCCGCACGCGCGTAGCGGCCTCCTTCCTCTTCGTCGGTCCCTCAGGGGTGGGCAAGACTTTCCTCGCCAAAGAGCTGGCAGTGTTCCTCTTCGGCAGCGAACGGTCGCTCGTGCGCCTCGACATGAGTGAGTTCCAAGAGCCGCACTCGATAAGCAAGCTCATCGGTGCCCCTCCCGGTTACGTCGGACACGAGCAGGGCGGACGCTTGACGGAGTCAGTCAGGCGCCAACCGTTCAGCGTCGTGCTCCTCGACGAGATCGAGAAGGCGCACCCGGACATCTACAACACCTTCCTGCAAGTGCTTGACGACGGTCGACTTACCGACGGCCTCGGCCGCACCGTCGACTTCAGGCGCGTGATCCTGATCATGACGAGCAACACGGGCTTCAACCGCTCTGGCAGCAGCATAGGCTTCCAGGACGCTAGCGCCCAGCAAGACCCGGAGCAGCCGCTGAAGGGCATCTTCTCGCCGGAGTTCCTCGACCGCCTCGACGAGGTCATCGCCTTCGAGACGTTCGACAAGGAACAGGTCGTCGTCATCACCAACCAGATGCTCGACGACATCCGCCGTGAGCTTCAGGCGCGCGACATCCAAGTGACCTTCGGAGCTGAGGTCGCTGCGTTCCTAGTCGACCGCTTACCGCGCGGCGACAGCGTAAGGCCCCTGCGCGGCGTCATCCGCGACTACATCGAGGACCCGCTCTCCTTCGAACTCCTCGAGCACGGCAACTCTGAACCGCTGCTCGTGACCATCGAGAACGGCAAGACCGTATTCGCGCGGCCGGTGCCGCTGGTTTGACGCGCCGGTCAACCATGGTGCTTGCGCTGGACGGCCTGGCGCACGTGGCGCTGCGGAGCCACTGATGGCGCGTTCCCCCGGCTACGTCTGTCAAGAATGTGGTGCCAAGAGTCCACTGCAGACGGGGCGCTGCACGATATGCGGCACCTGGGGCAGCATGGTGGCGGAAGAGGCGCCACAAGTAGCGCCACGCACGGCTGGTCGAGGGCGGAGCCAAGCGCGGCGCCTCGAGGCCGTGCGCCTCGACGAGGTGTCGGACGCCAGCTTGGTGCGCTACTCGAGCGGTGACGCCGAAGTCGACCGCGTTTTGGGCGGCGGCTGGGTGGTCGGCTCAGCCGCCCTCCTAGCTGGCGAACCTGGGATTGGCAAGTCGACGCTGCTACTGCAACTCGCGCAACACGCCGTCGCGGCCGGCCGCAAGGTGCTCTACGTGGCTGGCGAGGAGTCGCCCGCGCAAGTGCGCCTACGCGCCGACCGCCTGGGCCTCGGAGCTGGACTTGAACTCACTCGCGAGAACGACGCCCACGTCATCGCTGACCACTTACGCGCGGCCGCACCCGACCTGGTCATCGTCGACTCCATCCAAACCTTGATTGTGGAGGCGGGTGGGGTGCCAGGCACGTTGACGAGCTTGCGCGACTCCACGGCCATCCTCGTCGACGCGGCCAAGGCGGCAGGCACGACGTTGGTGCTCATCGGGCACGTCACCAAGCAGGGATCGATCGCCGGTCCTAAGGTAATCGAGCACGTGGTGGACGCCACCTTCGCCCTCGAGTCCGCCGCTGGGCTGCGGGTAGTGCGTGCCATGAAGAACCGCTTCGGCCCCGCCGGTGAGGTCGGGGTGTTCGAGATGACAAGTGGCGGCATGCGCGCCGTTGCCAACCCTAGCGAGGCGTTCCTCGCCGAGCGCCCCATCGGCGCCCCAGGGTCGGTCGTGGTGGCCGCGCTCGAAGGCCAAAGGCCTCTCCTCCTCGAAGTGCAGGCCCTGGCATCGAAGAGCCCATACTCCGCCCCGCGCCGCGTGGTTCAAGGGTTGGACGCCCGGCGCGTGGACGTTGTCCTGGCAGTGCTCGAGCGCCGCCTCGAACTACCGCTGGAGGCGCTTGACGTGTTCGTGAACGTGGCGGGCGGCCTACGCGTCACCGACCCCGGCGCTGACCTCGCCGTAGCGATGGCCGTCTACTCGGCGGTGACCAACAAGCCGGCTCCGGACCGTACGGCCTTCGTCGGCGAGGTCGGGTTGGCGGGTGAGTTGCGCTCCGTTAGTCAGCTAGGCAGGCGCCTCGACGAGGCCAAGCGCGCTGGCCACCCGCGGCTCGTCGGGCCGCGCTCGCGGGAACTGCCGAACGGAGTCGGAACCTTGCGCGATGCCCTGTTGTTACTCTGGGGCTCGCCATGACCCCACTCGAGCGTGACGACCGCAGCCAAGCTAGCGAGAGCGGATCCATCAAGCGCGCGGCGCTAACTGGCGCCTCGAGCTTC
Source organism: Truepera radiovictrix (assembly GCA_044463725.1). Lineage (GTDB taxonomy): Bacteria > Deinococcota > Deinococci > Deinococcales > Trueperaceae > JAAYYF01. The sequence continues at coordinate 913 of JBIQMD010000189.1, read as the reverse complement.
GACGTTGGGGCCTCGTTGGCGCGGGGCGTCATGACCATCGTTGGCGGGCTGGTCGGCTACCTAGTCGGCTCACTCCTCATCGGTCGCGGGGCGTTGTCTGGCCCGAACAACCTGCTGTTCATCACCATCGTCGGGGTACTGATCACTTACCTCTTCACTGGGCAGCTTGCCCAGCGCTTCGGGCAAGTCTGGGAGAAGCTGGTGGCGCGCGTTGCAGGAGTGCAGCCAGACACGGTGCTCGCGGCGTTCGGCGGCGCCACCCTCGGGTTGCTCGTCACCGTGCTCATCAACAACATCCTGGCCAGCGTGCCAGGGTTCACGTGGTACTGGTCGCTGTTGGTCGCGGTCATCCTCGTCGTTGGGCTGGGTGGGTTCTTCGTCGCCAACCGCAGGCTCCTACCGCTGCCTTCTGCGGATGGCCGCCGCGCAGCTGGGAACGCCAAGGACATGCACGACAAGGTCGTCGACAGCTCCGCGATCATCGACGGGCGGCTCCTGTCGGTCATAGACGCCAACTTCCTCGAAGGTAAGCTCGTGCTGCCACACTTCGTGCTGACGGAGCTGCAACGCATCGCGGACTCAGACGACCAACTCAAGCGCCAACGCGGACGTCGCGGCCTCGAGACCCTCGACCTATTAGCCACCACGGCGGGCTTGGCAACGGAGGTGGCGCACGACGACGTCGGCAAGGGGCCGGTGGACGACAAGCTCGTACGCTTATGCCTGCAGCGCGGCGCCGACCTCATTACGACCGACTACAACCTCAGCCGCGTGGCGGCACTGCAGGGCGTGCGCGTCCTCAACCTCCACCAGCTAGCCAGCGCCGTGCGCGTAGCCTTCCTGCCTGGCGAGCGCCTCGCACTTAGCATCGTGCGTCAGGGCCGGGAATCTGGCCAGGGTCTCGCCTACCTCG
>JBIQMD010000188.1:0-4594 GCA_044463725.1 Truepera radiovictrix | reverse complement strand
CGCGGCTATGCGCCGCGTGGTCATGGGGCTGATGGTGCTCATGTCGACGAGGATGCTGCCCGGCGCCATTCCCTGCGATGCGCCCTGGTCGCCGAGGACGGTGGCTTGGACGTCAGGCGTGTCGGAGACCATGGTGAGGACAACGTCTTGGCCCTCGGCGCAAGCGCGTGGAGACGCCGCACGGGCGGCGCCGGCCGCGGCGAGCGGCTCCTCTTTGGCGCGTGTGCGGTTGTGGACCGTGACTTCGTAGCCCGCCGCTATGAGCCTGTGCGCCATGGGCGCTCCCATGGTGCCTAGCCCGATGAATCCGATGCGCATCTCGCACCCTCCAATTTCAGCGTGAGGTTACCGCGCCGCCGAGGCCGATGTCTTGCCAGACGGCCGTCAACGCCTCAGCGACGCGCTTGACTACGACGCCGTTGCGCCGCGTTATCTGCTCGCGCTTCGGGCGCGGCGGGAAGTCACTTGGCCCGTCGAGCGCCAAGCGCGGTAGTTCGGTGCCTGACGGCAGCAGGTCGCGCCACTCCTCGACCCAAGCCTCAGGCAAGCTGCTCGGCACCTCGCGGTCCGCGACCGCGCCCCAGAGTTGCGCCCAGGCGCGCGGGACGGTGCGGTAAGGGTCGTAGCCGCCGCCGCCCGTTGCAACGAGCCGCCCGCCTGTCAGTTCGTCTGATAACGCCACGACGCGCCTGTAGGAATCGCGCATGCCCGTCAGCGTCAGGGACAGGTCTGCTAGCGGGTCGAAGCGGTGAGGATCTGCGCCCGCCTGCAGCAGGATGATGTCGGGCGCGAAAGCGCGTAGCGCCGCAGGCACGACGGCGTCGAAGGCCGCCAAGTAGGAGTCGTCCTCCGTGTACGGCTCGAGCGGGACGTTGACGCTTAACCCGCGGCCAGCTCCCTTGCCGGTCTCGTACGTGTGGCCGGTGCCGGGGAAGAGGTAGTGACCTGACTCGTGGAGGCTGATGGTCATGACGTTGGGGTCGTCGTAGAACAACCACTGCACCCCGTCGCCGTGATGGGCGTCGAGGTCTACGTACGCCACCCGCAGCCCGTGTACGTCGACGGCGCGCCTGATGGCAACAGCTAGATCGTTGTAGAGGCAGAAACCAGATGCGCGGGCGCGCATGGCATGGTGCAGGCCACCGCCGAGGTTCACCGCTCGCAGAGCGGCGCCCGTCGCCACGCTGTCCAGTGCCGTCACCGTCCCGGCGCAGATCAACGCCACGAGTTCGTGCATGTCAGGGAATACCGGGTTGTCCGCCGTGCCCAGTCCGTAGCGGGCGGCGTCGGTCCGCGGGCCTCCCGCCGAGAGCTCGCGCACCGCCTCCACGTAGTCGGGCGCATGCACGGTGAGGAGGTCATCGTCGCTGAGCGGCCGCGGCGCGATCACCTCGGCTTCGTCGAGCAGCTCCGCGTGCACGAGCAGCGAGCGCGTCAGCTCCGTGCGGATGGGCTTGAAGGGGTGGTCGGCGTGAAGTTCGAACTGCGCCATGCGGGGGTCGTGCACGAACACGACCCGCCGAGTGGCGCCGCTCACGCTTCGCTTGCCTCTGGCGGCCACAGGACGTTGTAGCCGAGCCCGCGCAGGTGATCGGCCAGCCCGTGACCGTCGAAGGTGCCAACGCGCAGCACGAAGGCGACGCTGCCCTCGTCCGCCCGTGAGGTCATCACGCTCGAGACGTTCACGTTGCGGCTGGCGACGCGGTCGAGCAACCCAGCCAACGCACCCGGTCTGTCCGTCAGCTCGACTTCGAGGCGACTTGAGGCCTCGCGCACGCCAGACATGAAGATGAGCGCGTCGAGCATATCTATCCCCGTGATGATGCCTACGAGGCGGCCGTCGTCCATGACCGGCATTGCGCCGATCTTGTGGTCGCGCAGGACTTTCGCCGTCTCCTCGATGGGGTCGTCAGGGTGCGCGACGAGCACGTTCGTGATCATGACCCGCTTGACGGGGTCAGCGGCGGTGACGTTGGCTGGCGCCCTTGGGTGGTCCGCACCGACGAGCCGCAGGTCGCGGTCGGAGACGATCCCTACGAGGCTGTCCAGCGCGCCGTTGCTGCGCTCCTCGAGGATGGGGAAGTGCCTGATGTTGCGCTGCTCCATGAGCAGCTGCACGTCTCTGATGGGGGTGTCGGGGCCGATGGCGACGACCTTGCGGGTCATTATCTCGTTCACCAGCATGTGTTGCTCCTTTGAATCGATGCTACCAGGCGCTCGTGAGCGTCTCCGGCTGGGACTTGCGCAGGCGGTGGAACTCCGCGATGACAGCGGCAGGCGCCTCGGGTCCTATGCGCGCCATCAGGGCGTTGGCTGCGCTACTGCGGATCTCTTCATCGCTCGTTGGGTAGACCTCGAAACCGGCGCTCCGGTACAGCCGCTCCAACATCCTGCGGTAGGCGAGGTCGGTTAGGTCCGTCCTCTTGAGGTCGTAGTGCCATGAGTAGAGGGTGGCGAAGACGACGACGGCATCGAAGCGCTGGTGGGCGAAGCTCGCTGCGAGGAGCCGGCGGGCCAGGTTCTGCCCGCGGAACCCCGATGCGACCTCCATGGCGCCTAACTCGATGAGTTCACCGGTGCGGTCTGCGCCCCAGGACTCCACTTCTGTCGGGGGGTGAAACGCCACGTAACCAACGAGCGTGCCGCCGGCCACCGCCGCGACGACGCAGCCGCGCGGATCGGCCGCGATGTCGGCGAGGGCCGCCAGTTGCTGTGCTGGTGGGCGGAAGCTCTTGAGATCCGCATGCGGCGTGAGTCCTGCCAGCGCTGCGTGGTCGATGCCAGGACGGACGACGGCAGTGGGCGCAGTGGTGTCGTCCGCGGCCGTTAGCGCCACGCGGGCATCACCTATGCCACGGCCACGCGGTTGCGGCTCCGCCAGGAAGCGACGAGCGCGTCAGGCAGCCGTGCCGGCGTGGATGGACCGGTGCCGTCCAGGCCAAGCAGCGTCCTGAGGCGGCGGTGCCGCTTCCACACCTCACCCACCTGACGTTCGTCCGCTGATTCGCCGAATGCGCGCAGGAGCCCCTCGTGGTGAGGGTAGAGGGTCTCGTCGTCGAGCCCGTCTGCAAGCGCTTCGGCGGCCTGGTCAGCATTGCCACAATGGAAGTACACGTCGATGGCTAGCGCCTTGAGCTGCGCTCGCAGACCGGTGTCGCTACGCTCTTTGGGCGCGTCGGCGCTGAGTCGCGCTTCCGCCGCGCGGACGTCTGCCAGCGCCGCATCTGGCTTCTGGAGCCGCAGGTACGAAGCTGCGCGAGCACTCAAGGCGAGGGCGCCCTGATATTCGAAGCTGGCGTTGGTGAGCGCAACCTCAGCGTGCTTGAGCGCCTCAGAGCCGGTGACGGCGAACTGGCTAGCTAGCAGGCGCGCCTGGAAGTGCAAGTGATCGCGGTGAACGCCTCTGCCCGTCAACGAAGTCAGGACTTCTTCTATACGGCTGCGGGCGTGGCGCAGGTCTGGCGAGTCGAGGTTCTCGCGGAGAGTCGGGAACGGCCTGCGGTAAGGCAACGCTAGGCCGCGGCAAGCGTACGCAAGAGCCAGGTTGAGAGTTGCGCGCAGCACGCGGTAGTCGGCTTCCGTGCCGCGCGTGACGGCGTAGTTGCGGAAGCCAGCGAGTGCGTGCGTGATGGCGTAGGTGGCTTCCTCGTAATCGCCTAGCGCGAGTGCCGTTAGGGACGACTCGTCTGCTACTCGCGCGCGCCAGAAGTCCGCCTCTCCGTCTGCCGCCTCGGCCAGGTCGAGTTGGGCGCGGGCAGCGTCGAAGTCGGCCACCGAGCCAGCCAGGTCGCCACGCAGGCGCCGCACGCTGCCGCGCCGGGCTAGGTAACGGGTGCGCTCTTGGGGGAGGGCCTCAGACCGTTGCGCCAAGAGCACCGCATCGTCGAGCGCCGTGAGCGCCGCGTCTAGGCGGCCTAGGCGCATGGCGACGTCACCGCGTTGGAACTCGATGCGGGCGCGCACGAGGTCGTCGTCCGACTCCGCCTCATCGAAGCGAGCGAGTGCAGCGACCAAGTCGCCTTGGTCCTTGGCGATCAGGCCCTCCCAGACCTTAGCTTTGGCGAACACGAGTCGCGCTTCGTGAGTGTCGGGTGTCACCTGGCGCAGCTCTCTTCGTACTGATTCGGTGACGAGCTTGGCGGCGCTGTCTAGCTCGCTGCGCCACCGCGCGATGCTGGCGCGCGCGAGGGCGTACTCGGCGCGCAAGAGGGGCGCGTCTATGGTCGGCGCCGTGTCCAGCAGGACCTCGGCGCGCTCGAAGCGGCCGCCGAGCGCCTCACCCTCCGCGCGTTTGACGAGCGTCCATGCCCGCAGCGCCTGATCGCTAGATGCCGCAGCCGCCTCGAAGGCGTTGACGGCCTCAGGGTGCTGGTAAGCACCGAGCTTGACGAAGTGCGCGGCGACTTCCTTGGCGACGGCGTCGAACGCGGGCCCGGCAGGAAGCTCTGCCGCGGCTGCGTGGCACACCTGGCGCACTTGAGCGTGAGGGACGGCGTGGGCGGCTAGCCACTGCGTGAGCGCCAGCCAGTCACGCGCTTCGAACAGGTGGTGCAGGTAACGGGCGCCGGCGTCGCTCGCTGGGTCGGCTTGCGCT
>JBIQMD010000187.1:0-4598 GCA_044463725.1 Truepera radiovictrix | reverse complement strand
CGAAGAGTTCCATATCAGCCACCTCGCCAAGAGCCGCGCCGACACCCTGTCTGGCGGCGAGAGGCGTCGGCTCGAGATCGCCCGCAGCCTGACCGTCGACCCCGACTTCCTCCTCCTAGACGAGCCGTTCACGGGCGTCGACCCCAAGTCCATCCGCGAGATCCAGTCCATCGTTCACGACTTGAGGGACCGGCGTGGGCTCGGGGTGCTTCTCACCGATCACAGCGTGCGCGAGACCCTCGCCATCGCTGATCGCGTTGTGCTCATGTTCGACGGGCGCGTGCGGTTCGATGGCACGCCCGCCGACTTCGCGGCGGACCCTGACGTGCGCACCTACTACCTCGGTAATGAGTTCCAACTCTAGGCCCACCGCGAGCATGCCGCCCTCGACTTTAGCGGGCGTGCGCGCGTGACCCTCATCAGCCTGCTGGTGGTCATGCTGGTGGTTCTCGCCGGCATCATCGCCTACTTGGGCGATAGGCTCGGCACCTACGTCGGCAGGCGGCGCCTCAGCCTGTTCGGGGCCAGGCCGCGCACCACGGGCCAAGTCGTTGGGGTCCTGTCCGGCATCCTCATCATGCTGACCACCATCGGGGTGCTGGCGTTGGCGTTCCAGAACGCAACCCGCACGCTACTCAACGTGCAGCGGACCCTAGACGAACTCAACCAGCTCCGTGCGCAGGAACGCGTGCTGAACCAGAACGTCGCCGACGCCAACCAGCAGCTCGCCGCATTACGAACTCAGCTCGAGACGGCGCAGCAAACCATCAGTGTGGCCGAGGAGCAGCGCGACGCCGCGCTCGAGGCGCGCGACGTCGCCCTCAAGGAGCGCGAGTCACTCGTCGCGCAGCGCGACGAGCTAACCAACCAAGTCGCTGCAGCCGAGGCGCGTGTCGCTGCGGCCGACGCGGAAGTGAGCCTGGCAGAGGAACGCTTGCTCGCCACGCAAGCTGAGGTGGCGGACGTAACGGCGGCGCTGGCAACTGCCCGCCAGGACCGTGACCGCGCACTAAGCGAGGCGGACGAGGCGCGCGCTTCGGCCAACGCCGCGGCGGCGGAGGCGGCCGCTCTCGAACTTGGCCTAGCGGACGCGAGAAGTCAGCTCGATAACGCAAACCACCAGTTATCTGGCATGCAGACGGCGCTTGTCGACGTGCAGTTACGGCTGGCACGAGCCGAGAACCAGGTGGCTGCCGCGCAGAACGACCTCGAGACTGCGCAGGCGGCACGCGACTTGGCGCTCAGCGACATGCTGGCGGCCGTTGCCGACCGCGACGCTGCAGCAGCCGACCGTGACGCGGCCGTGGCAGACCGCGAGGCCGCAGTAACGGCACGCGACGAGGCACTGCAACAGCGCGCAGACCTGGCCGTGCGCCTCGACGAGCTGAACAACGAGGTAGCGGTCCTCGAGGCCAACGCCAACGAACTGCGGTTGCAGGCACAGGGCCTCCGCGAGGAGAACAGCAATCTGACCGGCACGAACGGCGCGCTGCTGGCGGAGAACGCGCGCATCCAGCTGCAGAACAACTCCCTAAGTGAGTTGAATTTGCGTTTGGAGACCGAGATCAGGCAACGCAACGCCACGGTGCAGGAACTGCAGGGCAACGTCGACGACCTGCAGCGCGAGGTCGAACTCCAAGCCCGCGATCTAGCCGAACTGCAGCAGGAGTTCCAACGCTTCGAGGGTGGTGAGGTCTACTTCGTCAAGGACCAGCTCATCTACTCAGGCGCCATCAAGGCGCAGGAGCCGGCCGCCATCCGTGAGGAGTTGGCTGCGTTCGTCAATGACGCAACGGCCTTCGTTGCGCGGCGTGGCGTAGAGCGTGTGAGGGTAACGACCGACCAGTTCAACGCGCTCGTTGATGTCATCGGCCAGACCCCCGGCTCTGACCTGGTGCGCTTCATCTCGCCGAGCAACCAGATAAGCTCGACCATCGACGTGCTCGTCGAGGCGATCGAGAACACGGAACTCTTCGGCGCAGGCCAACTCATCGCTAGCCTCGGCGTGCACCTGGGCTCGGCGGCGCTGCCAGCCAGCCAGGACGAGATTCGCGCCGCGACCACACAACTGAAGGCCGACGCTGTGCGCAAGTTGCGCAGGGCCGGCCTAGACGACGGTCAACTGCCTGATTTCGGGCCGGTAACTGAAGACATGTTCACGAGCTTGTTGCTGCGGCTGACGGGGCCTGTCACCATCGGCCTGGTAGCCACCGAAGAAGTGTGGCGGGCGGGCCCCGCCAAGCTAGAGCTACTCATTCTCTACTGATCACTTCCTGTTGAGGGCGTCGCGGATCTGGGTGAGGAGCTTGACCTCGTCGCTCGGCTCTGCGGGGGCGGCTGGAGCGGCCGGCTTCTCGAACTTCTTCTTCATGTTGTTGAACGCCTTGACGATGAAGAAGAGCACGAGCGCGATGAGGAGGAAGTTGATGACGGTGTTGAGGAACGCACCGTACTGGATTACCGGGGCGCCAGCGGCGACTGCCTCTGCCACGCTCTTGTACTGATCTGCGCCCTTCATGATGATGCCAAGGTTGCTGAAGTCGACTCCGCCCAGGATCAGGCCGATCACGGGCATGATGACTTCGTTGACGAGGGAGCTAGTGATGGCCCCGAACGCGGCGCCGATGATGACGGCGACGGCCAGGTCCAGAACATTGCCCCTGCTGATGAAATCGCGAAACTCCTTGATCATCTCTCCTCCTGGTGTGCGGTTCGATTGAGTTTACAGTGCTGTGAGGTCGTGACGCGCACAATCTACTAAGCTTGAGGCGTGAGCCGAACTGAAAGCAAGACGAGGGTGCTGGTCGCCGACGACGCAGAAGGACAGCGCCTGGTCCTAGACATGTTGCTTAGCGTCGATGGTTACGAGGTAGTTACCGTCGCTGACGGCCGTGAGGCCCTGGATTACCTCAAGGACAACACCCCTGACCTCGCCATCCTAGACGTGCAGATGCCGCACTTGACGGGCCTCGAGGTGTGTGACCGCATGAAGCGCATTCCGCGCCTCAAGGACGTGCCCGTCATCATCCTCACGGCCTACCGCGACGATCACATCGTCACGCAGGCGCGTATGGCGCACGCGAACCGCATCGTCTACAAGCCGCTCGAGGGCAAGGACTTCAGGGCAACGGTGCGAGAGGTACTCCAAAGTCCGTCACAGGGTGCGCTGTCTTAACGCCTCGTACAACAAGACCGCACCTGCGACGGAGACGTTGAGGCTGTCTGCTGCGCTTGCGCGCATCGGGATGCTGACGCGCTCGTCCGCCTGAGCAAGCCACCAAGGGCTTAGCCCCTCGTGCTCGCGGCCCAGTAGTAGTGCCACGCCGCTGCTCAGGTCGCTCTGCCAGTGGGGGGTCGTCGCTCTAGGGGTGGCGGCCACCACGCGCAAGTTGGCCGTCCGCAGCGCCGCCAGGATCTCGGTCGCGCTACCGACGCCGATCGGCAAGGCGAAAGAGCTTCCCATGGCGGCGCGTATTACGTTCGGGTTCTCCAAGTCGACGCCGGCCTGCTCGCCTGCCCCTGGCTCGCCTGGGGCGGTGGCGGAGTCAGCGCACAAGAAGACGGCGTCTACCCCGACAGCGTCCGCGCTGCGTAGCAGCGCCCCGACGTTGCCCGGCTTCTCGAGCCCAGCCAGTATGAGGACCAACCCCCCCGCGGGTATGGGTATCTCGGCTGGGGAGCGCCTTGCCGTCTCAGCGAGCAACAGCACACCGTCAGGGTGCTCGCGTTGGCTTACCCGCCGGAAGGCCGCAGGGCTGAAGGTGACGGCCTCCGCGCCATGCGCCGCCGCTAGCGCCCCGAGGTCGAAGGCCGCCTCGTCAGGCAGCAACGGTGGGGAAGCCACTAGGAGCCGGGCCTTGACGCCCGCCGCTAGCGCCCGCTTGACCTCGCGCTGACCCTCGATGAGGTAGGTGCCGCTGCGCTCACGCGCCCGCCTTTGCCTCAGGCCGGCTAGTTCCTTGACGAGTGGGTTAGCTGTACTGTCTACGTGCCTGACGGCCATGTCGGCATCATAAGCGCGGCGCACGTGCCGTGCGCGTTTCGCGATTGTAGACTCGCCCGCATGAAGTCACCGAGCAGCTTGATATCACCAGAGGAACTCATCGAACGTCTTGCAGAACCGCAAGGGGTGAGTGATCTGAGGCTCATCGATGCGCGCTACGAACTCTCCGACCCCTCGTACGGGCCTGCTGCCTACGCGGCTGGCACGGTGCCAGGCGCCGTGTACCTTGGACTCGAGCCGCACCTGTCTAGCCCGGTGCAGCGTCACGGCGGGCGCCACCCGCTCCCAAACATGAACGAGTTCGCGGCCACGCTCGGCGCGGTCGGCATCGGCGATGAGAACGAGGTCGTCGTGTTCGATGACGCCGGCGTCATGTACGCCGCGCGAGCCTGGTGGCTCTTGCGGTACGCGGGCAAGCAGCAGGTGCGGTTCCTAGACGGCGGCCTGGCCGCATACTTGGAGGCGGGCGGGCAGCTCGTGGCGCCTACTGCCCAGCCAGAGCCAACCGTCTTCACCCTCGACTTGCGGCCCGACATGGCGGTCGGGGTGGACGAGGTCGTGGACGCCATCGGCTCAGCCGACGTGCAACTCATCG
>JBIQMD010000186.1:0-4614 GCA_044463725.1 Truepera radiovictrix | reverse complement strand
TCGCCCCACGACCAAACTGCCGCTCGATCTGCGACAAAGCCGCATCCAAGGCCTTAGCGCGTTCCTTATCCATGGTCCTGCCTCCAGTCGGGTGTGGGCAGGGCGGTGCGCCCGCGCCTCCACTACCTCATTGATACCTTAAATACTAAGGCACCGGGGTGAGGGTGCGCAAGCGACTCTTGCCTAGACGCACTAGGCGGTCAACACCCGCCGCACGGCGGCCAGAACGCGCCGCGCGTCGGGGCGATAGTGGTGCTCCAGCGTGGTGAACGGCGGGTAAGGGGCGTCCCAGCCGGCCACCCTCACGATGGGCGCCTCCAAGTGATAGAGCGCCTCCTCGGCCAGGCGCGCGGCTACCTCAGCCCCGAAGCCACCGCTGCGCGGCGCCTCGTAGACCACCACCACTCGCCCGGTGCGTTTGACGGACTCCAGGATGGTCGCCTCGTCTAGCGGCACCAACGTCTCAAGGTCGATCACTTCTAGCTCCACGCCCTCGCGCGCCGCTACCTCGGCTGCCTTCAGGCACACCTCGACCATGCCGCCATAACTCACTAGCGTGACGGCGTTGCCTACTCGCACCACCCGCGCCTGACCGAGTGGATGCGTGTAGTAACCGGCCTCGACCACCTCGCGTTGCGAGCGGTAGAGCTTGATCGCCTCAAGGAAGAAGACGGGGTCCGGGTCGGCGATGGCGGCCAGAAGGAGTCCCTTGGCACGCGCCGGGGACGACGGGATGACGACCTTGACGCCAGGCACGCTCGCCAACACCCCCTCAGGCGAGTCTGCGTGTTGCTCCGGAGTGTGAACCCCGCCTCCGTAAGGTGCGCGCACTACGACGGGCAGCGAGAAGCGGCCGCGCGTGCGGTGCCGATAACGGCCGAGGTGCGACATTATCTGGTCGAGCGCGGGGTACGAGAACCCAGCGAACTGGAGTTCGGCCACCGGCCGCATGCCGCCGAGGGCCAGGCCGATCGCGAGCCCCAAGATGCCGGACTCGGCTAACGGCGTATCGAAGACGCGCTCGGCTCCGAAGCGTTCCTGAAGTCCGTCGCTGACGCGAAAAACGCCGCCGAGCAACCCGACGTCCTCGCCGAAGAGGAGCGTGGCCGGGTCGCGCTCAAGGGCCAGAGCGAGGGCATCGTTGATGGCCTGCACCATGGTCACGCCCGCCTGCGCGCGGCTGGGCAGCTGCGTGGTCGCCGCTTCATGCGCCATCGAGGGCCTCCATGGCGCGGAGCTGGTCTGGCCCCGGCTCCGCGAACACGTGCTCGACGATGCTGACGGCCCGCGGTTCGGGCATGGCGTCGGCCACCTCGAGCGCCGCGTCCAACTCCTCGTCCAGCTCGGCCATGAACTCCGCTTCGCGCTTGGCGGCCCACAGTCCGCGCGCCGCTAGCACGGTGCGCAGCCGCCCAAGCGGCTCCTCCGCCTCACGCCTGGCCGTCTCCGCCTCGTCGCGGTAGCGCTGCGGATCGTCGCTGGTGGTGTGGGGCGCCAAGCGGTACGTCACTGCTTCGATGAGCGTCGGGCCGTCACCCGCCCCCGCGCGGGCGACCGCGGCACGGGCCGTCACGAGGCAGGCAACGTAATCGTTGCCGTCGACCCTCACGCCTGGCATGCCGTAACCGAGCGCCCGGTCAGCCACACGCACGTTGCCCATCTGGCGCTCCGTTGGCACGCTGATCGCCCAGCCGTTGTTCTGAACGACGAACACGACTGGCGCCCGGTAGACGGCGGCGAAATTGAGGGCCTCGTGGAAGTCTCCCTCACTCGTGCCACCGTCACCCACGTACACCATCACGACCCACGGCTCGCGCTGGAAGCGCCCGGCAACGGCGAGGCCAACGGCGTGGGGCAACTGCGTAGCGATCGGGATGTAGAAAGGCAGAACGCGGACGTCGGCCGGGTAGCGCCAGCCCTCGGCGTGCGCCCGCCAATAGAGCACGAGCTGACTTAGCGGCAGGCCGTGGGTGAGGGCCGCGGCGCTCTCCCTATAGCTCGGCACGAGCCAGTCCTGCGGCCCGAGCGCCATAGCCGTCCCGACCTGGGCGGCCTCCTGGCCGCGGTACGGGGCGTAGACGCCCAGCCGACCTTGGCGCTGCAACACCACTGCGCGCTCGTCGAAGTGGCGGGCACGCGCAACGGCCATGTAACCGGCCACCAGCTCTTCATCGCCGAGCGGCAACGAGCCTGCGACCTCCCCGTTAGCGGGAACGAAGCGGACCGTATCCATTGGCCCCTCCCTACCTGCCGCCGGTAGTCACAAGCGCAGGTGCACCCGAACTGGCGCACCTCGGGAAAGTACCCGCGGCCACGAATCAGTACGGTCAAGCTACCGCGAGACGGCCTGTGAGGGGAGCTTCGAGGGCACGGTGAGGGTCCGCTCGAGGTACCCGACCCCAGAGGTGGTTCTAAACTTACGGAATGGACATGGCAGACATCGTCTCGATCAGTTGGTGGATGCCTCTGCCTCTTGCGGTAGTCGGTTCTCTCCTGCACTTCCTCTACGACTGGACCGGAGGGAAGCGTTGGGCCGCCGTCTTGGGCGCCGTCAACGAGAGCTATTGGGAGCACGTCAAGATCGCGGTCTGGCCGGTCGTGCTGCTGCAGGTCGCGTTGTTCGCGCTGGGCGGCTACCGTTACCCGGCATTCGTTCCTGCCGCCACCGTGGCGCTCTACTCTCTGCCTGTCTCGATGATCGGCATCGTGTGGCTCTACAAGGCCTTGACGAAACGGAACATCCTCTGGCTCGACATCACCGCGTTCGCGGTGGTCATCCTGCTCGCGCAGTTCATCTTCGTCCAGTTGCTGCAGCAGCTGGAGGCCGACCGTCTCACCGTTGCGCTGTCCGTGCCGTACCTGCTTGGCATCCTCGGCGCCTTCTGGCGCTTCAGCCTCCGGCCGCCGAGTGAGCCCGACGTGTTCGTGGATCCGCTAACGGCCGAGTACGGCCTCGAGGGACACTCGCACTACCGAGGCCGGTGATCGCTTGGAAGCAGGGTGGCGGCGAGCGGTCGTCGTCCTCAGCAGAGTAGCGGTCTTCTGCTTGGCAGTTGGCGCATAATCAGGGTAGAGAGCGCCACCGGCGCCCTCGCTCGCCTGGCATGTGCGGAGGGTGATGAAGCTTCACTCAGAGAAACATCGTTTCGAGCGGATCGGGTGGCTGCGCGCTGCCGTGCTGGGCGCCAACGACGGGATTCTCTCGACCGCGAGCCTCGTGCTCGGCGTCGCTGGCGCCGGCGCTGGCAAGCCCGCCGTCATCGTGGCTGGACTCGCAGGCCTGGTTGCCGGCGCGATGTCGATGGCCGCAGGCGAGTACGTTTCAGTCAGTTCTCAAGCCGACACCGAGGCAGCCGATCTGGAGCGGGAGCGCGGGGAGCTAGCTGGCGTCCCAGCGGCCGAACACAAGGAACTGGCAGACATCTACGTAGCGCGCGGCGTCGAGCCCGACCTGGCGGCGCAGGTCGCGGCCCAGTTGATGGAGCGCGACGCTCTTGGCGCACATGCCCGTGACGAGCTCGGCATCACCGAGGAACACCGCGCTAGACCACTCACCGCCGCGGCGGCCTCGGCCGCGAGTTTCACCGTCGGAGCAGCACTCCCCCTGCTGGTGGTGGCTGTGGTGACGGAGTCACGCGCACCCCTAGCGATCGCGCTGAGCACTTTCGCCAGCCTCACGCTCCTGGGGTGGCTGGCGGCTTGGGCGGGCGGCTCCCCGCCCTTGAAGGGGATCTTGCGTGTGACAGTGTGGGGCGCCATAGCGATGGCTCTGACTTACGGGATAGGCGTGTTGTTCGGCACCTCGGTGGGGTGAGCCTCTCACGGCGCAGCCTGTGTACTAACCCCAAGAATCGCGTGACCATGACGCCGGCACGGCCACGTCCGTTGCGGTAGCGTGACAGGCACGATGACCGAGATGCAGGCCGCTCACAGGGCTGCGGCTTTCGAGGCGCGCATCGCTGCGGGCGAGAAGATCGAAGCGGGCGACTGGATGCCGGAAGATTACCGCCGCCAGCTCATCCGCATGATCGGGCAACACGCGCACAGCGAGTACGTTGGCATGCTTCCGGAGGGGGCGTGGATAGACGCCGCCCCAACCCTGAGGCGCAAACTCATCTTGGTAGCTAAGGTCCAGGACGAGGCCGGCCACGGGCAGTACCTCTATCACGCTGCAGAAACGCTCGGCGCCACCCGCGCCGAGATGCTCGACGCCTTGCTAGCGGGCCGCGCGAAGTACTCCTCCGTGTTCAACTACCCGACGCTCACATGGGCCGACGTCGGCATGATCGGGTGGCTGGTTGACGGCGCGGCTATCAAGAACCAACTGATGCTCGCCCAATGCTCCTACGGACCGTACTCGCGGGCAATGGTGCGCATCTGCGCCGAGGAGACGTTCCACCACCTGCAGGGGCGCGAGATGATCATCACGTACGCCTCCGGCACGCCGCACCAGCGCGCCATGGCGCAAGACGCCCTCGACCGCTGGTGGTGGCCCGCGCTGATGATGCTAGGACCGCACGACGCCAACTCGCCGAACTCCCCGCAACTCAAGGCCTGGCGCATCAAGACCAAGAGCAACGACGAGGTGCGCCAGGAGTTCCTCGACGAGCACGC
>JBIQMD010000185.1:0-4630 GCA_044463725.1 Truepera radiovictrix | reverse complement strand
AGCCGAGGAGCAGGCATAGCGCCGTGAGCACGGCGGTGCCAAGGTTGCGCGACGAAGGGAACATAGTGGCGGGCCTCTCTTTCAGGAAAATCGTTCGCGTGAACTACGTGGATAATCGGTCAGTGGACTGCCAGGGTGCCGCAAGAGTTGTCACACTTGTGCGGTCTTGAGCCTGTACTGAGACAGGTTAGCCTAAGTGCGCCGAGCCAGCGTGAGCTCATGCGTCTCGCAGAGTGGGGTCGAGTAGATCGCGCAGGCCGTCACCGAACAGGTTGAAGCCGAACGAGGCCAGCAAGATGGCGGCGCCGGAGAACACGGACACCCAAGGCGAGAGCAGCATGGTGCCGCGGCTCTCGGAGAGCATGAGGCCCAACGATGGCGTTGGCGGTTGGGTGCCTAGACCGAGGAAGCTGAGCGAGGCCTCGACGAGGATGGCAGTCGAGAGCGACAACGTCACCTGCACGAGGATCGGCGCCATGACGTTGGGCGCCACGTGCTTGCCCAGCACGCGCCCGGGGCCGCCGCCCAGCGCACGTGCGGCGGCTACGTAATCCCAGCTCAGGACGGTCAGGGCGGGCCCCCTGGCTAGGCGTGCGAACACGGGGGTGTAAACGAGGCCTATCGCTAGGCCGGTGTTGAAGGCGCCGGGGCCGAGCACGGCCAGCACCGCGATGGCCAGCAAGATGATGGGGAACGCCAACAGCACGTCCATCACGCGCATGATGATGCGGTCACGCCAGCCGCCCCAGAACGCCGCCAGCAGCCCCAACGTGCCGCCGACGAGCGTGGCGAGGCCAACGGCTCCGAGGCTGACGAGCACGCTGGTGCGGTAGCCGTACAGGATGCGCGAGAGCGTGTCGCGCCCGAAGTTGTCCGTGCCGAGGAGGTGCTTTACGCTCGGGCCCTGGAAACGCTCGCGGATGGCTTGCACGAGGGGGTCGTACGGCGCCAGCCATGGCCCAGCAACGGCGGCGAGTACGACGATGGCGGCGATCACGAAGCCGATGAAGCCAACGCGGTTGCGCCACAGGCGGGTGAAGAAGCGCCTCAGGCTCATGAGTACTCCACGCGCGGATCGATCCAGGCATAAGCGAGGTCGACGAGCAAGTTGACGACCACGAAGACGGCGGTGACGATCAGGACTACCCCCTGAAGGAGCGGGTAGTTGCGTTCGTTGATGGCGCCGAGCATGAGGCGACCGATGCCAGGGATGGCGAAGACCTGCTCGATGACGACAACCCCTGAGAGAAGGTAGCCGAGCTGCACGCCGACAACGGTGATCACGGGGATCATGGCGTTGCGCAGCGCGTGCTTGTAGAACAGGCCGCGCTCGCCTACACCCTTGGCGCGAGCGGTGCGCACGTAATCGGAAGATAGGACCTCGAGGAGGCCGGAGCGCAAGATACGCGTGAGGCCGGCCACCATCGGCAGGCTGACGGCGATGGTCGGCAGCGCAACGCGCGCCAGGTTGCCGAGCGGGTCGGTGGTGAAGGGCACGTAGCCGATCGCCGGCCACCAGGGCAGGTAGAGGCTGAAGAAATAGAGGAAGAGCACGCCGACCCAGAAGGACGGCAGCGTGAGGCCGATGATGGTGAGGACCCTCACGAGCACGTCCCCGCTCGTGCCTCTCGCCCGCGCGGCGAGGACGCCGAGCGGGAACGAGAGGACGACAGCGAGGACGAGCGCGAGGAACGTGATCTCGAAGGTGGCGGGCAGCCGCGCGGTTATCTCCTGCAGGACGGGCGTGCCGGTCCAGATGCTCGTGCCGAGGTCGCCTTTCAGCGCCGCTTTCAGCCAGTTCCAGTACTGCTCGTACACGGGGAGGTCGAGGCCGATCTGGCGCCGCAACGCCTCCACGCGTTCGGGCGTGATGTCGGTGTTGGCGCCCAGCATGATGGCGACGGCGTCACCGGGTATGAAGCGCACCATCGCGAACACTAGGAGCGACACCCCGAAGAGCACGACCACCAGGTCAAGCAGGCGCCTGACGAGGTACTGGAACACCCGCTAGCGCCTCAGCGCAGATCGACCTCGCGCAGGTAGCGCAGGCCGCGAGTTGGGAGCTGCTTGAAGCCCGTGACCTGGTCGGATACGGCGCTGAACAGCGTGCCGTATGCCACGTGAGCGATGGGGCCGTTGCATGCCAGGCGCTTCTGCAGGTGGTCGTAGATGTTCACGCGCTCGGCCTGATCGGTGGTGGTGCGGCCAAGCTGCAGGAGCTCGTCGACGGCTGGGTCGGAGAACTTGTAGACGTTGGTGGAGCCGCCCGTCACGAAGGTGCGGTAGAGGTAGCCGTCCGGATCGGTGGCACCGCCGTTGAGGCTCACGAAGGTGTCGAAGTCGGAGTTGCGCCAGTCCTGCACGAACGCACCGAACTCGGCGACGTTGATCGCGAGGCGGATGCCGACGGTTGCTAGCTGCGCTTGCAGCACCTGGGCGGCGTCGGATACGACCTGGATGGTGCCGAACGTGAGGAGGCCAGCGTCGAAGCCGTTCGGGTAACCGGCTTGGGCGAGGAGCTCGCGCGCCTTGTCTGGGTTGGTGGCGTAGCACGCGAAGCTGGAGACGGGGGTGGCCCACTTGGCGAGGCCGGGGCTCAGCGGACCGCCTTCGACGGCGTTGCCGAAGTAGACGGCGTCGATGAGCTCCTCGCGGTCGATGGCGTAGTTGATGGCCTCACGCACGAGCGGGTCGTTGAACGGCGCGCGGCTGACGTTGAAGCCAAGCAGGGTGTATGCGAGGTCCTGGACGCCCATGAGCGTCACGCCTCGCGCGCCCCTCAGGGTTTCAGCCGTAGCCGGGTCGACGTCAGGGATGAGGTGGTAGGTGCCGTTACGCATGCCAGCCGCGCGCGTCGATGCTTCCGGCACCACGTTGTAGCGCAGCTCGGCGACCTTCGGTTCGCCTGGGCGGTAGTAATCGGGGTTGGCCTCGAGCAGGACGTAGGTGTCTGGCACGATCTCTTTGAGCATGAACGGCCCGGTGCCGACGGCGACTTGCTGCAGGCTGCCGCCGTTGGCTTCTACCACCTCTTGCGGCACGACCGTCAAGTTGGTGAGGTTCGCTAGGAACGGCGCGAACGCCACCTTGAGGGTGAAGGTCACCTCTAGTGGGCCGCTAGCCACGACCGAGTCGACTTCGGTGAAGCGGCTGGCCTGCGGTGAGCCCGTGTCCGGGTTCATGATGCGGTCGTACGAGTAGACGACGTCGGCCGCCGTCATGAGGCGGCCGTTGTGGAACTTGACGCCGTCACGCAACTGGAATACGTAGGTGAGGCCGTCTGGCGAGACGGTCCAGCTCGTCGCGAGGGCGGGGTCGAGGCCGAGGTCCGCGTTGGCTTCCAGCAGGCCGTCGTAGACCTGGCCGATGACGGCGAAGGAGGAGAAGGCCGTGACGATGTGCGGGTCGAGGCCGACTGGCGCCTGATCGACGGCTAGCTCGACGCGGCCTTGTTGAGCGAAGGCCATGCCGAGTAGGACGACGAGCGCGATGAGGAGGGGTTTCGTTCTGCTCATGTGCGAGTCCTTCCTTGGGCGCTCGCGGGCTCTACCCGGAAGCCTGTGGCTGCGCCCTGATTGGGGTGCGCGCCGTTGTAGTTTCTCCGTACCGTACCACTGCTAGACCAGTATTGTGTTGGGTGATAGCCTGCCGCATGCCAGCTAGCTCGACTGACGATGCGCATAGACCCCACGCGCAGGCCGCAGCCCGCGCCGTGGCCGCAGCCACCCCACTGCTCGAGGCGGCGGTCGCCGCGCGCGTGACGCCTGGCGCCGTGCTGCAGGTTGCCGGACCGACCGGTGCGGGCGCCGTGGCGGCCGTTGGCGCAGAGGCCTACGACGGCACCAACGTGGAACCAGGCACCGCGTACGACCTCGCGTCCCTCACCAAGGTCACCGCTTGCCTGCCGGCCCTGCTGCACCTGATCGACAGCGGAGCTGTGCGCTACAGCGACCGCGTTGACCGCTTCTTCAGCAACGCAGGCTGGATGCAGGAGCCGTCTCTCGGCGGCGTGACCGTGGCCGACCTCGTTCTCCACCGTTCGGGCCTGGCCGCTTGGCGCCCGCTCTTCGCTACGGTGCGGGGCCGCGAGATGGTGCTCGCCAACGTGCTGCAGTCGAGCCTGTGCGAAGAGAGAGGCTCGAACGTCTACTCCGATCTTGGTGTCATCGTGCTCACGGCCATCATCGAACGCGCAGCGGGCATGCGCCTTGACGACTTCGTATGCGCGCATGTCTACTCACCGCTGGGTATGAATTCCACGCGTTTCGGCCCACTCGCTGAGGGCGCCGGCGTTGCCGCCACCGAGGATGACGGCCTGCGCGGCCTACTCGTTGGCCGCGTGCACGATGAGAACGCTGACGCCATGGAGGGCGTCTCCGGTCATGCTGGCCTGTTCGGCACGGCCGCCGACCTGACGAGCTACGCACAGGCGTGGCTGCGCTTCTCCGGGCCGTTCGCTGGCCCGGAAACCATGCGTTACGCCGTGACCGACTTGTCTGACGGTGAAGGCATGCGGCGCGGCGTCCTCTGGCGCCTCGCAGCCAAGGAGTGGCCTTTCGGCGGCGGCTTCTCGCCAGACGCCTTCGGGCACACGGGTTTCACGGGCACCAGCATCGTGATAGACCCCGGC
>JBIQMD010000184.1:0-4631 GCA_044463725.1 Truepera radiovictrix | reverse complement strand
CTTTCTCCGGGCCGCAGGGCATCTTCGGGGGTTTCTTAGGCAAGTTCCGCACCGGCGACTTCACGCTTAGTCTGCCCGTTGGCTTCGGTGTCGAGCTGGCCAAGACGGCAGGCGACATCGAACTGCGCGGCGTTCCGTACCTGCGCGGCACGCTCTCGGCGGGCGATCTTGACGCTTTCGGGCTCCAGGGCGTCGACTTCACGGCGTTGGCCGGAGACGTATATGCCAGCCTCATCCTCACCGGGGGTCGGCACCGCCTGAACACCAAGGTGGGCGACATCGAGGCCGTACTCCTCCCTGGGTCTCATGCCACGGTCGAGGCCGAGGTTTCGGTCGGGCAGATCTCGGCGGAAGCACCGTTCAAGACGGAACGCAGAACCGTTGGCCACCGCACCCACGGCGTCGTCGGCGCAGGCACGGCCACGCTCGAGTTGCGGGTGACCGCCGGCAGCATCGAGGTCAGGAGCGGCGTAGATGATGAATGACTCCGACGCCGACTCCCGTAAGCGCATCCTAGACATGCTCGCCTCCGGGCGCATCTCGGTCGATGCCGCGACCGACCTCCTCAAGGCAGTCGGCAGCGCCGTACCCAAGACGCAAGAGGCGATACGACCGGCCAAGCCGCGCGGCGGCGTCCGCATGTTGCGCATCGTGGTCGACGCGCCAGCGACCGACGGTAGTTCAGGCGCCAAGGTACGTGTCAACATCCCGTTGGCGCTGGCCAAGTACGCCGCCCGCTTCCTGCCAAGCGACGCGAGCGCCGAACTCTCGTCACAGGGCATAGACCTGGCGCAGCTCCTCAAGGACCTAGGGGACGAGGTGCCGGACGGTCGCCTCGTCGACATCGAGGCAGAAGACGAGAAGGGCGGCGGCACGACGACAGTCGTCATCGAGGTCGTGTGAGCAACTTGCCGCCCTGCCCGCCGCCGAAGAGCCGCGGGTCGAGAACATCCCTAAGCGAGGCGGCCACGCCAGCCGCTTGTGAAACGGAGTACGAGCGATGAAGATTCTACCCATGCCAACCGCCTGCCCAGTGACCGGCGGTCCGCTCATGGTTACGCGGCTCGAGTGCGAAGATAGCGGAATCGTGATCGAGGGGCGCTTCACCCCGAACGAGTTCGCGCTACTGCCGAGCGACCACCTGGAGTTCCTCCGCATCTTCGTCAAGGTCCGCGGGAACCTCAAGGAAGTCGAACGCATCCTCGGGCTCAGCTACCCGACGGTGCGGCTGCGCTTCGAGAAACTCCTCCTCTCCCTGGGATATGAACTGGGCCCAGACGTGTCGGAGGAACGCGCGAGTATCCTCGACCAGCTAGAGTCTGGCTCCATCGGAGCGGACGAAGCCTCGAAGCGCCTGCAGGCGCTCTCGAAGAAGAGTGCAACCTGACGCTCAAGGAATGCGAGTGACCTCCGGTATACTGACCGCCGCATGCCGGATTATTACGCCGTACTAGAGGTAGACCGCTCGGCAGACGCCAAAACCATCAAGGCCGCCTACCGCAAGCTCGCCCTCGCCTACCACCCGGACCGTAACCCGGGCGATAAGGCCGCCGAGGACAAGTTCAAGGTCATCAACGAGGCCTACGCCGTGCTCTCAGACGAGTCGAAGCGCGCACGCTACGACCGCTATGGCAGTGTCGACGAAGGAATGCCGATGGGCGGAGACATCTTCGACATCTTCGCTTCCGTGTTCGGCACCAACGTTGCCAGCGGGCGCAGCCGAGCGCAAGGCCAACAGGGTGAGGACCTCGAAGCTGAGCTGACCGTAACGCTCGAGCAGGCGCGCGACGGTGCCACCACCTTCGTGAACATCGAGCGCCTACGCGACTGCCACCACTGTCACGGCGACCGCGCCGAGCCAGGCAGCAACGGCAAGTCAACCTGCCCCCGCTGCGGCGGCGCAGGCCAGGTACGCGTGCAAGCCCAATCCATTTTCGGCGCCGTCATCACTGCCCGCACCTGCCCCGACTGCCACGGCGAGGGCCAGATCATCACCACGCCGTGCAAGTTCTGCAACGGCCGCGGCCGCGAACGCAGCGAAGACAGCGTGGCCGTTACCCTCCCCCGCGGCATCGACGGCGGTTACCGCCTGCGCGTGCCACGCGAAGGGAACGCCGGAGTCGATGGCGGCCAGGCTGGCGACCTCTACCTCTACCTCCAGATGGAAGCGCACCCATTCCTCGAGCGAGCAGGAGACGACCTGCACTACACCCTCGAGGTCGGCATGGCCCAAGCGGCCCTAGGTGCCTCGTTCGAGGTGCCGACCCTCGGCGGCACCGAGCACATCGAAGTACCAGCTGGCACGCAGCCGGGCGACGAGTTCCGCCTGCGCGGCAAGGGGATGCCGCGCCTAAGGCAAGTCGGTACGGGCGACCAGGTCGTCACGGTGAAGGTCAACGTGCCGAACAAACTGTCGCCCGAAGCGCGCGAGCACCTCGCCGCTTACGCCAGTGAGGTCGGCGAGGACGTCGCAGAGCACGAGACCGTCGTCGAGAAGGTGCGTGAGTTCTTCAAAGGCAAGCAACGCGGGCGCGGCAAGGGGCGCGGCTCCAAAGACGGCAAGAAGACCGGAGCGCGCGGCGAGGACCAGGGAGAAGACAACTCGGTCCCGGCCTAGGCCTCACCGAGTAGCGCAGCTAGCCACTTCCGCAGTTCAGACATGGCCTCCTCGCCCGTCGTGAGGAGGCGCACCTCTGGCGTCTCCGCTCCGAACCAGGTGCGTTGGCGCTTCGCGTAGCGCGTGGTGGCCGCAGCAACGGCCGCGCGCGCCTCGCCCTCGCTGATCGCGCCCCGCACGTGCGCCACGACTTCCTTGTAGCCGATCGCCTGCAGTGCAGTTGGTTGGTCTGGGTAGCGGTGCAGCAAGCTGGCGACCTCCGCCACTAGCCCGGCAGCGAACATCTCGTCGGTGCGGGCGGCAATGCGCGGGCGCAACATGCTCATGTCCGGGTGGAGGTGCGCCGTGCCGTACTTGAAACGCGGTGCCCGAGGTGGGAACGCACTAGGTGGTTGCCCAGTCGCCCTCAGGACCTCGAGGCTGCGCACCACGCGGCGTGGGTTCATGGCGGCGCGGTCCGCGTCGAGAGGCGCGGCCGCGCGCAACTCGGCGTCGAGTTCGGCGATGCGCCCCTTGGCCACGTCCTCCCACATGGGCGCCTGCGCCTCGCGGTCCGCAGGCGGCACCGTCGGTAGCCCCTCACGTAATGCCCGCAGGTAGAAGCCCGTCCCGCCAGTAACGAGCGGCACGGCGCCGCGCGCGAGCACGTCTGCGATAGCAGCCTCGGCCAACGCAACGTAATCAGCGACCGAGAACTGCTCGGACGGATCGACGACGTCGATCAAGTGGTGAGGGACGTCGGCGCGCTCAGCAGCCGTTGGCTTGGCGGTGCCGATGTCTAGGCCGCGGTAGACCTGCATGGCGTCAGCGGAGACGATCTCCACCGCGAACTCGCCCTTGAGTTCGCGCGCCAGCGCCAGCGCCGCTCCGCTCTTCCCCGACGCCGTCGGGCCAGCCAACACGGGGACTTCCCAGTTGGCCTCGGCCGCAGAGAAGACGTCACCTACGGTGAAAGGCGGCATGCACCAACGCTAACAGACGGCTTGCGCTTGGGTGCTAGACTCGCGCCATGAACATCGAGAAGCACGGCACGGCAGGCGATATCCAGGAGCTCCTGGCCGTTCGTGACCACATAGACGAGCTAGTGGCGCAAACGAACACGAACCATGCCGGCCAGCCGCGGGCGGACTTCATCGACGCTGGTGACGCCTACCAGCTTCACCTAGAAGTGCCAGGCATTGACCAGGCCGACCTCGAGATCGCCGTCGAGGGCGACGACCTGCTCGTCGCTGGCCTACGCGAACCACCACTGTCCGACGGGCGCATACTCTTCTCCGAGAGAAGCGTCGGTCCGTTCCAGCGCTCGTTCGCGCTGCCCAGCCCCGTCGACCGCGAGCTGGTCACCGCGCACCTGACTGCCGGAGTGCTGGTCGTCAAGCTCCCCAAACAGAAGTAGTTGGCGTTATTCGAGGTCCACGTTGATCTCGCCGCTGACGTTGCCTAACACCACCACGTCGTTGCTATCCAAGTAGTAAAGCAGGCGGTTACCCGTGAGTACGTCCTCGCCCTTCACGCTGCGCGCAGGAGCACCGGTGAGGACGGCAGTGCCTGCCTCCTCGTCGATCTCTAGGCGGTCACCTGTCGTGGTGCGGTCGTCGTCCGTGACGAGGACCGTGCCCGTCAACGTGGCGCGTTGGTCGCCGACGGCGAACTCCAGTGCGTCGGCGGTTGCCTGCAGAGGCGAAGCGCCAGCTTCCGCCGCGCGCTCGAGTGCGATGGGGCCGGTCATCTCACCAAGGTCAGTCTCGCGGTCCAGGAAGAAGCTCGTGCCGACCACCGTCGTTTTCCCCTGCACAAGCGTCACGGCGGGCGTGGGGGACGGCGTGCGCTCGTCGAGGCAGCCGGGGCGAGAGAACGTGACGGTGTCGCCGCTCAACTCGAGGGTCTCCTCCCCTGCGTCCGCTTGCGCGGCGTCCGGCGTGGTGATGATCGCGAGCTGAGACGTGAGGATGGCGTCCTCGACGCGCGTCTCGACGTGACCGGGCGCAGGGCCGTAGACGATGGTCGTGCGGTT
>JBIQMD010000183.1:0-4695 GCA_044463725.1 Truepera radiovictrix | reverse complement strand
CACGCGCAAGCCGCCGACCTAGCCTGGGCGTGGGAGGGTTACGTCGACGAGCGTGGGGCGTACGTCAGCGCCGACTTAGTCGCGCGTACGCCCTCGCGGGTCGGGCATAGCCAGCCGCGGGCCCAGCGACCCATCCCAGCCGCGCAGCCAGCGGCCGTCACGGCAGCCGCAGTACCGCTCTTCACGCCACCCGCGGCACCCAACGTCGAGGCGCCAGCGGTCGCGGCGGCGTCAGAAGCCAGACGGACTGCGACTGGGTCGGTGGTGCGGCCGCGGAGCGGCACGGGGCCAGTACTGCAAGCAGAGACCCAACTACCGCCAACCGTGAGCCCGTGACATTCACCGAACGGAGCGGAGAGCGGAACATGTTCACACAACCCGACCACCCCGTCCCCCGTCCCAACGTCCGCCACGCCCGCAGACACCGACTAGCCCCGCGCTCAAGACCGTCCGAGGGCTAACAGGACCAGCAGCACGACGTTGAGCACTACCACCATCGCGACGATGAACCCGAGCAGGAGGCGCATCACCGGCCCGTTGGCCGCCGGACCCATCACCTCACGGTCGCTGGTCAGGAAGCCGAGCGGCACCAGGGCGAACGCGATTCCGAAGCTCAAAACCACCTGGGACAACACCAACGCCCAGGTGGGCTCCGCCCCCAACGCCAACACCGCCAGGGCAGGGACCAAGGTCACCGCGCGGCGCGCGAGCAACGGCACATGCCAGTGCAGCAGGCCCTCCATGATGGTCGCGCCCGCGTAACACCCCACCGAAGTGGAGGCCAGCCCCGAGGCGAGCAGGCCGACGCCGAACACGGTCCCGACCAGCGGCCCCAACGCCCTCGTGATCGCAGCGTGGGCACCCTCGATGGTGTCGGTCCCGGCAACACCCTGCAGGTTGGCGGCCGCCAACAGCAGCATGGCGACATTCACGACCCCAGCCAAAGCCAAAGCTCCCGCGACATCGGTGCGCGTCGCCCGGAGCAGCATAGGCAGCTGTTCCGCCGTCACGTTCCTGTGCCGGTCACGCGCCAAAGCGGAGTGCACGTAGATGGCGTGCGGCATGACCGTGGCCCCCAGCATGCTCGCGGCCAAGATCACGCTGTCGGCGCCCGCGAAGCGCGGCACCAGGCCGCCTAACATAGCGACTCCGTCCGACGGCCTCACGAACAACCCCGCGAGGAAGCCGACAGTGATGATGACCAGCAGGCCGATGATGACGAACTCGAACTGACGTTGGCCGGAGCGGGATTGGACCTCTAGAAGTATCATCGAAACGACCCCGACGATGGCACCCCCGACCACCAGCGGCAAACCGAAGAGGATCTGCAGCGCGATGGCGCCGCCAAGCACCTCTGCCAGGTCGGTGGCCGCAGCTACGAGTTCGGCCTGGACCCAGAACGCCAGGCGTGGAGTCCGGCGCATGCGGCTTCCGAGCAGCTCCGGCAACGACCGGCCGGTGGCCAGTCCGAGCTTCGCAGACTGGTACTGCACCACGACGGCGATGAGATTGGATGCGACCAGCACCCACAGGAGCATGTAGCCGTAGCGTGCGCCGGCCGTTACGTTGGCCGCGACGTTGCCGGGGTCGACGTAAGCGATGGAGGCCACAAAGGCGGGCCCTAGCAACGAAACGGGATGACGAAAAGGGTTGACACGGGGGTTCACTGCGGCACTCTAGACCCCCGCAAATATTTCGACGCGTCTAAATGACACAACCCCGGCTCAGGCTGGCGCCAACTGACTGCCGGCTACCCCTCCCGTCGCGGGCGCCGCCTGCATGGGCGGGGTGAAGCGCCTCAGCCGCAAGGCGTTGCCGAGCACGAAGATGCTCGAGAAGCCCATGGCCGCGGCCGCAAGCACCGGTGAGAGCAGGACGCCTAGGCTCGGGTAGAGCACCCCTGCAGCCACAGGGATCAGCACCGCGTTGTAAGCGAAGGCCCAGAACAGGTTCTGCTTGATGTTGTTGAGCGTGGCCCGCGAGAGCGCGAGTGCGTTGGCGATGCCGCGCAAGTCGCCCGACATGAGGATCACGTCGGCCGACTCGATGGCGATGTCAGTGCCGGTGCCGATGGCGATCCCGACGTCGGCGACGGCCAGCGCCGGTGCGTCGTTGATGCCGTCCCCCACGAACGCCACCTTGGCGCCCTCAGCCTGCAGTTGCTTGACGGCGGCGACCTTACCCTCCGGCAGCACCTCGGCGAGTACCTCGTCTATCCCGAGTTGCGCAGCGATGGCCTGGGCCGTACGCCGGTCGTCGCCGGTGATCATGGCCACACGCAGGCCGAGGGCGTGCAGCGCCTCGATGGCGGCGGGAGTGGACGGCTTGATGGGGTCGGCTACTGCCAGGACCGCGACGAGTTGCGAGTCGACGCTGGCGTACATGGGGGTCTTACCAGAATCAGCGAGACCAGCGGCCACACCGGCAAAGGCCTGCGGATCGAGTCCCAACCGGCGCATGAAGCGTTCCGCCCCGACGGACACCTGCCGGCCTCCGACCACGGCCTGCACGCCGTAGCCGGGGATGGCCTTGAAGCCCTCTGAGGCTGGCAGCGCGATGCCCTGGTCCTGCGCCGCCCGGACGATGGCAGCGGCCACCGGGTGCTCGCTGTTAGCTTCGGCACCGGCCAGCAGTGCCAGCACGTCACTCCGCTCGTAGCCAGCCGCGACCTCCAAATCGGTCAGCTCGGGCTGGCCTTGAGTGAGCGTGCCCGTCTTGTCGAGGGCCACGACCTGGGTCTCCTGTAGGGCTTGGAGCGCCTCCCCCTTGCGAAAGAGCACACCCAGCTCAGCGGCCTTGCCGGTGCCCACCATGATGCTCGTTGGTGTGGCTAAGCCCAGGGCGCAAGGACACGCGATGATGAGCACCGCCACGGTGTTCACCAAGGCGTAGGTGAGGGCTGGCTGTGGGCCGAAGATCATCCAGAGAACGAACGTGGCTACCCCGATGGCCATGACCACCGGGACGAAAACGGCGACCACGCGATCGGCCAGTGCCTGGATGGGCGCTTTGCTACCCTGCGCCGCTTCGACCATCTGGATGATCTGGGCGAGCACGGTCTTGGCGCCAACCGCCGTGGCCTCGAAGCGGAAGGCGCCCGTCTTGTTGATAGTGCCGCCCACCGCGCTGCTACCCGCGGCCTTGCGAACGGGCACGCTCTCGCCTGTGATCATCGACTCGTCTACGTACGAGGAGCCCGAGATGACCACGCCGTCAACGGGCAGCCGCTCGCCCGGGCGCACCACGACCACGTCGCCAGGCACCACGGCCGCGGTCGCGACCTCGAGTTCGACGCCGTCCCGCTCCACTCGGGCGGTCTTGGACTGGAGGCCCATGAGCTTCTTGATGGCCTCGCTCGTCCGCCCTTTGGCGACCGCCTCCAGGTATTTACCCAGGAGGATGAGGGTGATGATGGACGCCGACGCCTCGTAGTAGACGTGTACCGTGCCCGCCGGTAGCAGTCCTGGGAGGAACGTGGCCACGAGCGAGTAGCCGAAGGCCGCGCTGGTGCCGCTCATCACAAGGCTGTTCATGTCGGGGCTGCCGTTCACGAGGCTCTGCCAGCCCGGCCGGTAGAAGCGCCTGCCGGGGCCGAACTGAACGACGGCCGCGAGGACGAATGACAAGTAGTAGATGACTTGCATGGGCACCAGCGTCATGAGCGCGCGCTCAAGCGGCGGCACGAGCATGGGCACCATGACCATGAGCAGTAGGGGGAGCGTGAAGGCGGCGGCCACCGTCAGGTCGCGGCGCAAGCCGCGGAGCTGGCGCTCGCGCGTTTCGCGCTCGAGGTCGGTCTGCTCCTGCGCACCACCGGCGTCGAGCACCCCGTAGCCCGCCAGCTCGACCAAGGCCTTGAGGTTGGCGAGGTCGGTGACGCCCGGCAGGTAGTGGACGGTCGCGCGCTCGGTGGCGAGGTTGACGCTAGCGCTGGTCACCCCGTCCGCCTTCTGCAGGGCCCGTTCGACGCGGCTGCTGCAGTTGGCGCAAGTCATGCCGGTCACGCCGAAGGTGGCCTCGGCCAGCACGGCCTGGTAGCCAGCCCTATCCACGACCTCGAGGAGTTGTGCCGGACTGGTGGTCGCGGGATCGTACTTCACGCTGGCGCGTTCGGTGGCGAGGCTGACAGCGGTCTCCTCCACCCCGGCGACCTTGTTGAGGGCCCGCTCCACGCGTGTCACACAACTGGCGCAGGTCATGCCCTGGACACCGAACTGGATGGTCTTCATCTCGTACTCCCCACACGCTTGCGCGCCAAGAACTCGCCCGCGATGCCTGTCACGCCCGGTACTTGAGCGCCTCCATGAGTTCGTTGACGATCTGCTCGGTATCGCCGCGTTCGGACGCCGTGGCGACGTGATCACGGATGTGGGACCGCAGCACTGACTCGTTGACCTTTGCCAGCGCGCCTTGCACCGCCTTAACTTGCTTGAGGACGTCGACGCAATACACCGTCGGGTCGTCGAGCATGCGCAAGACACCCTCTAGATGACCCTTAGCGCTCTTGAGGCGCTGGGAGGCGTCTACCCGCGTGTCGGGGTCAAGGTGCTTGCAATCATGCCGCCGGTCCAAGGGCGCCTCGTCCGCCGTGGCGGCGTGACGGTCCATCAGGCCGCGACGGTCGCTTCGTAACCGGCTTCGCGCACGGCCTCCACTAGGGCTTCCCCAACAGCACGGCCCTCGACCGTCGCAGTA
>JBIQMD010000182.1:0-4709 GCA_044463725.1 Truepera radiovictrix | reverse complement strand
GTTCATGTTCGGGGTGAGGAGCTGGAGGCGCATGATGAACGCCTCGGTGGCGGCCGCCCCCATGAAAATGAACGCCGAGACGATGTAGAGGATGCCTAAGCGCTTGTGGTCGACGGTGGTCAGCCAGGAGCCGACGCCTCTCGTCCAGGTTGGGCGGACGAAGAGCTTACCCCGGGTAGTGACGGCAGTTTGCGTCGTGGCCATCAGTAGCCTCCCGTTGACGCGTGAGCTAGCGCCTGGTTGGTATCTGCGACGCCGAGGCTCAGCAAGTAGGCGGCGATGGCAGCCGTCTCCTGGTCACGGTTCGGGTCGTTGGCGGCCCAAAGGGTCGGCATGCGGTTGCCTGGCTTGACGGACTGTGGGTCGGCGATCCACTTGGCGACGTTCTCTGGCGTTGCGTCTAGTACGCCGGCGCCGACGGTGTTGCGTAGGCCGAAGTTGGTCAGGTCAGGGAACTGCGGCTGGCCATAAGTGACGCCCTCGGCGTAGTTGCCGATGTTGTGGCAGCCGATGCAGCCCTTGTTGGCTACGAGCTGGCGGCCTTGGCTGACTAGCGGGTCGCTCGCTACGGTCTGGATGGTTGGCTGTTGGAACTCGGCCGCCCAGGCGTCGAAGTCGTCTTGAGCGGAAACGACGACGCGGAAGCGCATGTAAGCGTGCGCGCCCAGGCATAGTTCGGCGCACTGGCCGGGGTAAATGCCGATGCTGTCCTCGTTGGTGTCGAACCAGAGCTGGTTGTTCTGGTTAGGGATGAGGTCGACTTTGCCTGCGAGGCGCGGCACCCAGAAGGCGTGCACGACGTCTGCGGAGTTGAGGTGGAGGATGACGCGCTTGCCCACCGGAACGTGGAGTTCGTTAGCGGTCGTGAAGCCGAGGTCGGGGTACTCGAATTGCCACCACCACTGGTGCCCTATGACGTTCACTTGAATGTCGTCACTAGTGGCCACGACGTGCGACTGGGTGCGGAAGATCGACCGCACAGTAGGGATGGCCACCATGACGATGATCAGGACGGGCACGACGGTGAGGATGACCTCGACAGCCGGCTTGCCGTGCGACTGTTCGGGCAACGCGTCGTCTTTGCGCCGCCTGTAGCGGACGAGGACGTAGAACATGGCTCCGAACACGCCGATCATCACGGGGATGCTCAGGTACCACGTCCACATGAACAGATCTAACTGTTCCTGAGCGATACTTCCGGCCGGACTGAACATAGATTGCACGCCTTGTAGCGAGCAGCTAGTCAGCAGCGGCGCGAGAACGGCGACGGGCAGGACCCGCCTCAACCACCTCATGGGCACGATTCCCTCCTTGGGTCTTGAATCGGGGCAGTGCGAAGGGTTTTGGCCCCAGAATCTGTGAGCAAATGTAGCACAGACCTGAGAAGCGGAATGGCTAGGAGTAGGGCGGAACTGACCGGCCGCAGCGGGCTCCGGTGGCGGCTGTGCCGAATGTCACTCACGGATAGCTAATCTAACACTCATGTTAGGGCCGTCAGCTGCCGCGGTAACTGGACGCCTCAAGCAGGTGTTCGGGACCCACGCCAGCTGAACCGCTCAAGTCTGCGACCGTGCGTGCTACACGCAGCAGCCGGTCGAGACCCCGTGCGCTTGGTCTTAGGCCGCGCACGATGCGGCCGAGAACGGCCTGACTAGGGGCCGCCAAGGTGGTGTTGGCCGTTAGTTCCCTGCCAGACAGGTAGGCGTTCGGCACGCCTTGGCGTTCGAGCGCGAGGCTGCGGGCGCTGGCCACGCGCGCGGCGACCGCCGCGCTTGACTCACCAGGGGTGGCGGCGAGGAGTTCTGCCTCAGTTAGACGTGCGACGTGGACGCGCAGGTCGAGCCGGTCGAGGAGCGGCCCTGAGAGCCTGCGTTGGTAGCGCAGCACGGCGGCGGGCGGGCAGGTGCACAGATGGGAGTCGTCGTTAGACCCGTGGTAGCCGCATGGGCATGGGTTGCTTGCCGCCACCAACTGAAAGCGTGCGGGGAGTTGGACGCTGCCGCTCGCGCGCGAGATGGTGATGACGCCGTCCTCAAGGGGTTGGCGAAGCGCCTCGAGCACTGGCCGCGAGAACTCTGGTAGCTCGTCAAGGAAGAGCACACCCAAGTGAGCGAGACTTGCCTCGCCAGGGCGCGCCACGTTGCCGCCGCCGATCACGCCTGCCTCCGAGCCGGAGTGGTGCGGTTGGCGGAACGCCGGGGTGCGGATCAGGCCTCCGCCGCGCAAGTGACCGGCGCTCGAGTGAACGCGCGTTACCTCGATGGCCTCGTGATCGAGGAGGGGCGGAAGTATGCCAGGAAGACGCCGCGCGAGCATGCTCTTGCCTGCGCCAGGTGGGCCTGTGAGGAGGATGTTGTGGCGCCCGGCAGCGGCCACCTCCAACGCGCGGCGCGCGAGCGCCTGGCCGCGTACGTCTAGTAGGTCTGGGGCTGGCGCTGGCGCCTCGTTGGGTGGGCCGTGGTCAGGCTGCTCTTGCGCTAGGTAGCGGGGGAGCACGGCGCGGCCCGTAAGGTGCGCAACGGCTTCAGCCAGGTTGCGCGGCGCGAAGACGGCCACGCCAGGCACGAGCGCTACCTCGCGCGCGTTGGCTGGCGGCGCGAGCACCGCGTAGGGGGCGCCTCCCTTGACGCCAAGTCCGGCCGCGAGGAGGGCTATGGCGATGCCGCCACGTGCGGGGCGCAAGCTCCCGTCAAGCGCTAGCTCGCCGAACACGATTAGACGCTCCAGCGCCCTCGTTGGCACGCGCCGGTCGGCGGCAAGGAGCGCCAGCGCGATTGCGAGGTCGAGGGCAGGACCCTCCTTGCGCACGTCCGCCGGGGCGAGGTTGACCAGGATCCGGCTTGGCGGCAGCGGCAGCCCCAGCAGCTTGAGGTTGGCGCGAACGCGCTCCCGCGACTCCTGAACCGCTGCACCAGGCAGGCCAACGAGAGTGAAGCTCGGCAGGCCGCCGCTCACGAATGCCTCGACGCGAACGAGGATGGCCTCTACTCCCAGGATGGTGGCTGACGTGGCGGCGGCGAACATCGTGTTGCGACGTTAGCGCCGCCGCTAGCAGGCGTAGTGCGCTAGCTAGGTAGCAGCCTAGAGGCGCTAGGCGTTAACCAAGTTGCCGCCTACGCCAGCGCCCCGCGCGCCCGATACTCGCTCAGGTCAGACCGCCTCGTGGGCGTACAGCCCGAAGGTGTTCGGTCCAACGTGAGAAGCGATCACCGCGCCGATCTCGTGGAAACCACCGAACTCGTACTTCAGGCCAGCTGCGTCGATGGCGTTGCGCAAGCCCTCGGCGGCGGACTGATCCTGCACGTGGATGAGGTTGAGGACGATGGGGCCTTTGGCGGCGTCCGCGTAGGCTTTCAAGCGGTCGACCATCTCCTGCTGCGCCTTCTTCAGCCCCCGAGCGCGGCTGAGCGGGCCGACCTTGCCACCATCGAGCGTGAGGAGAGGCTTGATGTTCAAGAGACTGCCGACCAGCGCCGACGCGCGGCCGATACGCCCGTTCTTCTGGAGGTAATCCATGGTGGCAACGGTGAAGATGACGAAGTTCGTGTCACGGATGCGCTCCAGCGCCTTGATGATCGTCGGCATGTCGGCACCGCCGTTGCGCAGGCGCACGGCAGCTCGCACCATCTCGCCGTGCCCAAGGCTGGCAGCCTGGCTGTCGAAGACGGTGACGGGCACCGCGCAGCCTTCTTTGGCGATCGTCGCCGACTGCACCGTGCCCGAGATGCCTGACGAGATGCAGATGGCGAGGATCTGGTCTGCGCCGCTCGCGGCGGCGCGCGCGTACGCCTCTGAGAACTCGGCCGGGCTTGGCTGGCTTGTCGACGGCATCTCGGCCCCAGCTGCAACGCCCGCGATTATCTTCCCCGGGTCGATCTCTAGCCAGTCCTTGAACGTCTTGCCCTGGAAGTGCACGTGAAGTGGCACTGCCTCGACCTGCAACTGCTTCAGCTCTGCTGCCGTCAGGTCACTAGTTGAGTCGGTGATGATCGCGAGGTTCATGATGTGCTCCATTACTCGGCGGCCGCAAGCTGCACGCACGGGAGTTCTTCCTTGGTGTGCCTGCAAGGATATACGAGCAGCCGCTACGTTCATACGGGTGCACTGCCGCCGGGTCATGATGGCGCCACATGCTAGAAGCCGTGTGGTGGTTGCTCACGCCGAGTACTATGCTCGTGCTGTTCGTCCTGCTCGCGTTCGTGGCGGGGCGCCTGCGCGCGGGCCGCCTCGCAGCCGGTCTGCTCTTCATCCCGCTGCTCGCGCTACTCGTGCTGGTGGTCGCTCCCGTGGACGAGTACCTCGCCAACGGGCTCGAGAGCCGGGTTGCCGCCCCGGAGGCCCTGCCGGCCACGGTCGACGGCGTGATCGTGCTGGGCGGAGCAGTCGAGTGGCGCATCGGCGCAGCGCGCGGTCAGCTCACGCTTGACGACGCAGGCGAGCGCATGCTCGCCGCGCTGGCCCTCGCCGAGCTGTACCCAAGGGCGGAAGTAGTGTTCACGGGCCTCTTCGAGGACGCCGTGCGCCAAGAGTGGCGCGCGGCTGATGGCACCGGGCTCCTCTTCCAACGAATACTGCGCGGTCACGAGGTCACTTACCTAGGTGAGGCGCGCAGTACCTACGAGGAGGCCATCCTGGCGCGCCAGCGCGTTGCGCCAGCCCCCGGCGCCACCTGGCTGCTCGTTACGAGTGCGCTGCACATGCCGCGGGCG
>JBIQMD010000181.1:0-4760 GCA_044463725.1 Truepera radiovictrix | reverse complement strand
CGGGCTGCCGAACTGGAAGTAGACGGCCGCCCACAGGATCGGGAGGAACGGCGCAGGCTGCGTGAGGTTCATGGTGACGGTGTACTCGTCGACCACGACCACGTCAGCAACGAGGTTGCCGTTGCCGATGGTGCCGCCGAAGGTGTCTTCCCACATCACGAACGTCTTGCCTTCGGCGCGGTTGCCGTAAGGGTTGTCGGCTTCGTTGACGCGGTCGATGTTGAACTTGACGGCCTCGGCGTTGAAGGGCGTTCCGTCGTGGAACTTGACGCCCTGGCGCAGCTCGAAGGTCCAGACGGTGGCGTCTTCGTTGGCGCTCCACGAGGTGGCAAGCGCTGGGGCGAGTTCGGTCGAGCCGGGAGCGAAGTCGATGAGGCGCTCCGCGATCTGCGAGCTGACGACCAGCGAGTTGCCGTCGGTGGTATCGACGGCGTCGAGCGACGTCGGGTAACCAGACACCCCGTAAACGAGCGTCTGGGCACCAGCGGCCCCCAGAGCAAGGAAGAGCGCGGCAGCAAGTACTAGTTTCTTCATGTAACCTCCAAAGTGGCTTTCGCGTTAGTCCACGCCGGTTCGAGTCATGGGACCCTGGCCTCTGCCGCGTCGAGCCCTAGCAACGTGGTGCTAGGTTGTCAGCGGCGCGTTCTCAGCGCAAGGTTCTCGGCGGTAGGTTCGAGGCGTGAGGTAGCCCGTCCACCAGTGGACTGTTTCGCTGATAGACAAGATATCACGCCCGCACCGGCCGTTGGCCCTGGGTTAAGCTGGCGCCCGTGACCGCCGAACACGACTACCTTGAGCTGTGGCTCGTTCGCCACGGCGAGACGGAGTGGAACCGCGCCAAGAGGCTGCAGGGCCACAGTGACGTCGAGTTGAACGGGCGCGGCGAGGCGCAAGCCTCTGCCTTGGCCGGGCGCGTTGCGGGCATACCGTTCGACGCGGTTTACGCATCCGACTTGCAACGGGCGAGGCGCACGGCCGAGATCGCCTTTCCTGACCAGCGGCTGCTGCTCGAACCGCGCTTGCGGGAGATGTCGCTGGGCGATTACGAGGGGCGCGTGGTTACTGAACTCCAAGGGCCGGACCTGGAGCTGTGGTCTCGGATGAAGGCGGGCGATAGCCTGGCGCGACCAGCGAACGGCGAGTCGTACGCCGACGTGATGTCACGGGTCGGGGCGTGGCTAGAGGAGCTGCCGACCAGCGGCCGCTACGCGTGCGTCACGCACGGAGGCGTGGTCGCCAGTTTCCTGTGGCTGGTGCAGGACAGGCTGAAGCCCGCCTTCACGGAGCCGTGGCCGAACATAGCGAACGTGAGCGTAACGGTGCTGCGCTTCGCTGGCGAAACGGCGAGCCTGGTGTTGCTCAACGACCACGCTCACCTCTCTCAACTGACTGCCGCCGACTAACGACCGACGCGATCCGCCGACTACAAGTTGCGGAGGCGCGGGTCGAGCACGTCACGTACGGCGTCGCCGAGCAGGTTGAAGCCAACGACGGCGAGGAAGATGCCGAGGCCAGGGAAGATCGACATCCATGGCGCCCTGAGGAACTGCGAGAAGCCGTCGCGGATCATGAGGCCCCACTCGGGCGTTGGCGGTTGCGCCCCGAGGCCGAGGAAGCCAAGGGCGGCAACGTCGAGGATGGCCGTGCCGATAGATAACGTCAATTGCACGATGAGCGGCGCCAAGGAGTTCGGCAGCACGTGCTTGAACACCACCCGCAGGCCGCCCGAGCCGAGGGCGCGTACGGCCTGCACGTACTCGAGCGCCCTCACCTGCATCACCACGGAGCGCACTATGCGCGCATAGATGGGAACCTGCGTGATGGCGATGGCGATTAGGGCGTTGGTCAGGTTGGGTCCGAGCGTAGCCACGATGGCAATCGCCAGGAGGATGCCTGGGAAGGCCAGCAGGATGTCGACGAGCCAGATGACCGCCATGTCGACGCGCCCACCGACGTAGCCGGCCAGCAGCCCGAGGAGCGTGCCTACGACGGCAGCGAACGCCACCGCGATGAGGCCGGCCCGCAGGCTGATGCGCCCGCCGTGCAGTACGCGCGTGAAGACGTCGCGGCCCAACTCGTCTGCGCCGAACCAGCGCTCGGCGCTCGGTGGGGCCAGGCGTGCGCGCAGGTCGCGGTCGCGCTGCGCGTCGTACGGCTTGATCACGGGCGCGAGCAGCGAAACCGTGAGCAGGAAGAGCACGATGGCGAGGCCCAACACTCCTGTCGGTTGCCGGAAGAAGCGGCGCAGGAAGGCGTTGCCGCGGCGCGGTCGAGTTGGTTCTACGGCGTCGATCACGGCCTCCACCGCGGCAGCGTCTCACCAAGTGGTTCGAGTCCGGTCTGGAGGCGGGTCATCAGGCGTACTGGATCCTGGGGTCGATGAGGCTGTAGGACACGTCTACCAGGAGATTGACGACCACGAACAGGGCGGCAACGAAGATGACGCCCCCTTGGATGATGGGGTAATCGCGGGCGGCGATCCCGTCGTACACCCAACGCCCGATGCCTGGCCAACTGAAGACGGTCTCCGTGAGGATGGCGCCGGAGAGCAGCGAGCCGAAGCTCAACCCGATGACCGTGACAACGGGCAGTAGCGCGTTGCGCAGGCTGTGCTTCCTTACCACCCGCATGGCGGGCAGGCCTTTCGCGCGAGCCGTGCGGACATAATCTTGCCCGAGGACTTCGAGCATGGCCGAGCGCGTCATCCGCACCACGATCGCTAGCGGGATGGTGCCGAGCGCAACTGCTGGGAGCACCAGGTGCTTGACCGCGTTACCCGCAGCGCTCAGGTTGCCGCGCAGCAGGCCGTCCAGCACGTAGAGGCCGGTGATCGGATCGATGGTCGTGCCGATGGACAACCGGCCGGACGGCGGCAACCAGCCGAGCACTACCGCGAACAGGTAGATGAGTAGAATGGCCAGCCAGAAGACGGGGAACGAGACGCCTACGATGGCAACCAGCGTCACGCCCGTGTCTACCCAGGTGCCGCGCCTGATGGCCGCGATCACCCCGGCGGGCACGCCGACCACGATCGCCAGGAGCATGGCAGCTAGCGCCAGCTCGATGGTGGCGGGGAAGCGGTGAGTGAGGCTCTGCGTTATCGGTACGAGCGTGAGGATCGAGCGGCCCATGTCGCCGCGCACTAGGCCGCCCATGTAGCCGAAGTACTGCGAGTCGAACAGAGTCTTGAGCGACCCGGTCTCGCGGAACCCGGCGACGTTCAAGAACAGCGGCCGGTCGAGGCCCAAATCGACACGCAGGCGCTCGACCAGGTTCGGCGCGGCCCTCTCCCCCAGCATGGCTATGGCGGGGTCGCCTGGGATGACGCGAGTGAGGAAGAAGATCAGGAGCGTCACCCCGATGAGCACGGGTACGAGCCCTAACAGGCGCCTCAGGACATAAGCGACCAAAGCCCGACGCCTACTTTAACCGCGGGTCGAGCGCGTCGCGCGCTGCGTCGCCGAGAAGGTTGAAGCCGATGACGGATAGGAAGATGGCGAGGCCGGGCGCGATGGAGAGCCACGGCGCCTCGCGGAAGCGGTTGTAGCCGTCCGCGATCATCACGCCCCACTCAGCGGCAGGCGGCTGCGCGCCAAGGCCGAGGAAGCCGAGCGCCGCGACGTCGAGGATCGCCGTGCCCGTCGACATGGTGAGCTGCACTAGCAGCGGCGAGAGGCTGTTCGGGAGGATGTGCCCGAGGATCACACGCGGCGACCGCGAGCCAAGCGCGAGGGCAGCCTGCACGTATTCACTGCCACGCAACTGCAGCGTGACCGAGCGCACGATCCTGATGTAGATAGGGACCTGCGTGATGCTGATGGCGATGAGGGCGTTCGTGAGGCTCGACCCGAGCACCGCAACGATGGAGATCGCCAACAGGATGCCGGGGAAAGCAAGCAGGATGTCGATGAGCCAGACGATGAACATGTCGACTCTCCCGCCCCAGTAGCCCGCGAGGAGGCCGAGGAGGGTACCGACGCTCATGGCCATGGCAACCGCGAACAGCCCGACACGCAAGCTGATCCGGCCGCCGTATAGAACGCGTTGGAGCAGGTCGCGGCCCTGGGCGTCGGTGCCGAGCGGGTAGGCGCCGCGCGACAGGCCGCGCGTCTCCAGGTCGGCCGGGCTCATGACCAGCGTCGGTGGGATGTTGCGCGTGCGCAGGTTGCTCTTGAGAGGGTCACCCGGGCGCAGGAACGGTGCGAAGATGGCGGAGAGCACGAACAGCGCGATGACCGTCATGCCGAGCAGGCCAGTCGGGTGCCTGAACAGGCGCTTGGCTACGTCGCGGCTAAGCGAGGTGCCGCGCGCGGCAGCTGGGGTGGTGGCTGCGTCGCTCACGCGTACTGGATCCTAGGGTCGATGAGGGTGTACGAAAGGTCGACGAGCAGGTTGACGAGCACGAACATCAGGGCCACGAAGAGGACGCCCCCTTGGATGATGGGGTAGTCGCGACTAGCGATGGCCTGGTAGATCCAGCGGCCGATCCCGGGCCACGAGAAGACCGTCTCTGTGAGGATGGCGCCCGAGAGTAGCGAACCGAAGCTCAACCCGATGACGGTAACGACTGGCAGCATGGCGTTGCGCAGTGCATGCTTGCGATTGACGACGCTGCGCGTGAGGCCCTTGGCGCGCGCGGTGCGGATGTAATCCTGGCCGAGCACCTCGAGCATGGCAGAGCGCGTCATGCGCACCACGATGGCGAGCGGGATCGTGCCAACCGCCACGGCTGGCATTATCAGGTGCTTGAAGGCGTCGAG
>JBIQMD010000180.1:0-4785 GCA_044463725.1 Truepera radiovictrix | reverse complement strand
CGACACGCAGGCGCGGGACCCGTTCGAGCGCGCAGTGCTCATCGACCCGTCTTCTTGGGAAGCCCAGTACAACCTAGGTGCCGCGTACCTCGCAGGCGGCCAGACGCGCGAGGCGCTCACCGCGCTCCAGAACGCGCAACGCCTCGACCCAACCCGCGCTGAGGTCTACCTCGCGCTGGCTACCGCTCACGACCAACTCTCCAACAGCGTGGAGGCGCTGAGCAGCGCCCGCGAGGCGATCGCGCGGCTGACGGACCCGGCTCTGGTCACGGACGCACGCTTCATCGCAGGCCGCGCCCTCTACCGCCAAGGCGACTTCGCTGACGCGGCGACTGACCTCCAAGCGGTGCTGGTCGAGCGCCCGAGCGACGCGCAAGTGCAACTCTGGGTCGGCCTCGCCGCCTACCAGCAGGCCGATTACCTCGGCGCCGTCCGCAACTTCGAACGCGCAGTGCAGCTCAACCCTAGTAGTGTCGAGGCGCGCGTCAACCTCGGCGCCAGCTACCTCGCAGCTCAACGCTACGAGGACGCCGAGAAGATCTACCAGCTCCTCGTCGGCCAGAACGCGCAAGACCTGGAGAGCCTCTACAACCTCGGTTGGTCGCTTTACTCGCAAGACCGCCGCGGAGGCGCCCGCGACGCGTGGGTGAGCTCCTGCCAGCAGGGCTACCAGCCAGCCTGCAACGCCATAAGCACTTACCTGTAATGTCCGGCGTGTTCGACCCGCGTGCGTTGTGCGGGTCGAACACGCCTTTTCGGGGGCGCGCGTGCCTCGCCAAGCAAAGGTAGGATGGGACTCATGGACTGGCTTCGACGCAACTGGCCCGACCTTCTAATCGGCGTAGCCCTCGTGGCCGTGATCGCCGGCATCATCGCCACCTTGATCTCTGGCGGGTCATTCTTCCCCGTCGGGCAGGGCGCGCGTAACGCGGGCGGAGCCAGTACCACGCAGAGCGCACCCGTCACCCCAAGCACACCTAACCAGCCTGGCGTCGGCTTGTCTGACCCTACGCAGCCAAGCGCAGCCGACCAGACAGCCGAGCCGGCCGCTGCGGCTGACCCAACGGGGGACGCGCAAGCAGGTACCCCAGCGGCAGCCCCATCCGCGACCCCAGCCGCGACGCCAGAGCCTGCAACGCCGACCGCCGGCCAAGGCGGCGCGCCCATCGCCGTTCTCCCCCCTAGCGGCGCCCCAACGCCGACGCCGGCAGCTCAGCCCGCTGCCAGCACGCCGCAACCAGCCGCGCCTGCTGTCGCTCCGGTTACGCCAAGCGCGCCAGTCGGCACGGTCTCAGCGCCGCCTGCAGCTTCGGCAACGGCAACCGCGGCCGCGACTGCCGCCGCCGCCGTGAGCTCGTACCGCGTGTCTGTCGGCGCCTTCGGCAATGCTGATAACGCCCAACGCCTAGCTGGCACCTTCCAAGCGGCTGGCTACCCCGTGCTATTAGGTACCCAAGGCAACCTCACGATCGTGCTCGTCGGACCATACGAGACTGAAGCGCAGGCCCGCAGCGTGGCCGCCGCCATCGGCGCAGGCGACTTCGACGTAGTCGACCCAACCGTTTACCGCTACGACCCAAGCGGCGCGGGCGCAGGCGCAGCGGGCCCGGCCACCCAAGCGCCGGCCGCCAGTAGCGTCGCGGCACCAGCCGCCGCCCCGGCTGCCGCTCCGGTTGCCGTGCCTCAGGCAGATGCGACGGCCGGTCGTTACCTGCAAGTCGGCGCGTACGGCAGCCGCGAGAGCGCGCTCCCGCAGATCGAGCGCTTGAGCGGCCTAGGCTTCTCGGTAACCGAGCGCACGGAGAGCACCCTCCTCAAGCTGCTCGTCGGGCCGTTCGAGGGTCAGTCCCTCACTGACGCCCAGGAGCGCTTGAAGGCCGCAGGTATCGAGAGCTTCGCCCGGTAATGCACAAAGACCTCCCGTCTGTGACGGTGAGCAGGCTAGTCGGTTACTTACGGGTGCTTACCGACTTGGAGGGGGAGGGGGTCGTTTACGCCACCTCTGAGCGCCTTGGCGGCGCCGCCCAAGTCTCCGCCCACCAAGTACGTAAGGACCTGCTGCTCGCGCGAGTGACGTCAGGCACGCGCGGGCGCGGTTACACGGTCGCTATTCTGCGCCGCGAGTTGAGCAGCACGCTCGGCCTGACGCGCAGCTGGCGCGTCGCCATAGTCGGCATGGGCCGTCTCGGCCAGGCCATCGCAGACTACCCTCACTACAAGGGCTTCAACTTCGAGCTCGCTTGCGCCTTCGACCGCGACCCTAGCAAGGTGGGCAAGATCATCGGCGGCCTACCCGTTCACGCCCTCGAAGAGCTTGCGCCACTCACGACCGAGTTGGCGCTCGACATCGCGTTCCTTACCGTGCCGGTCTCAAGTGCGCAAGCGGCAACCGACCTCATCGTTGCCGCTGGCATGCGGGGCGTTCTCAACTTCGTGCCGACTGCCATCAGCGTGCCTGAGAACGTGCGCGTCGAGCCTGTCGATTTCCTGGCTGGCCTCAAGCGCCTAGCCTTCTACTTGCAGCCTCACGACGAGCAGCTCGCGCCAGCCAGCTAGTGCGGCATGGCACAAGCGGCTGCATATACTGAGCAAGTGTTCGAACTCGTAACGCGCGAACTACAGCTGTTCGAAGAGCGCCTGGCAGGCGAACTGCGCTCGTCGGTCGCGTTCATCGAGGCCATCGGCGCAGACCTCGCGCGCGCTGGCGGCAAGCGGCTACGGCCGGGGGTCGCGTTTCTAACGGGCCGTCTGCTTGGCGCGCAGCAAGAGACGGCCATGCAAGTCGCGCTCGCGGTCGAACTCTTCCACTCGGCCTCGCTACTCCACGACGACCTGATCGACGACGCTGACACGCGCCGCGGCAGCGAAGCCGCCTTCCGGCGCTACGGCAACGTCGTCAGCGTCATGTCGGGAGACTTCATGCTTGCGCGCGTCCTCGGGCTCCTCGCCCAAAGTGGCAGTGCGGCGTTCACCGCCCTGATGGCGCGCACTGCAGCGGACGTTTGCGAGGGCGAGGTACTCCAGTTCCAGGTCGCCACCCTGCAGGATTACTCGTGGGAGAACTACCGGCGCATCATCGAGGGCAAGACTGCCGTGCTCGTTGCCGCCGCAAGTCAAGGCGTCGGGGTGCTGGCAGGGGCAACGGCCGACGAGCTTGCTGCGCTGCGAACGTTCGGCATGGCTTACGGTCGGGCGTTCCAACTCCGCGACGACTACCTCGACCTGCTGGGCGACCCCCAGGTTCTAGGTAAGCCCGTCGGCGGCGACCTGCGCGAAGGCAAGGCAACTCACTCAGTCCTAAGCCTCCTGCTCGACCACGACTCGGAAGAGACTCGCACTATCCTCGCCAGGCGCGCAGCGCGAGATGGCGACGTGGCTCGTGTGGCCGAACTTGCGCTGGCGCATGGCGCAGCAGATGCCACCCGCCGCGAGATAGAAGCGCAAGCTGCCGAGGCGGTTGCGGCCCTCGACGCCTTCGGTCCGTCAGCGGAGCGCAGCGCGTTGATTGGCTTGGCTGAGCGAGAGGTCGCTAGGCTGCGCTGAACGCCGCAGTGCGCTAGTGGCGTGACGAGTGCCTTGGCACGGCGACGCGCTACACTAGCCGACAGATGCCAGAAATCGATTCCGACCAGGTACTCAGCTTCTTCTTGGAGCACCCAGAACGTCCCTGGCACGTGCAAGACATCCAGCGCCGCTTCAACGTCGAAGATCGGGCAGCACTGCGCCACCTGCTGGCGGAGCTAGCCGACGCTGGGCGCCTCATACGCACGCGCCGCCGCACATACGGCCTGCCGCAAGAGATGAACATGGTCCTCGGCCGCCTCCAGGTCGCCTCGGGCGGCTACGGGTTCGTCATCCCAGACGCGGGAGGCAAGGACCTCTACGTGCCTGCCGACCGCCTCGGTGGCGCGTGGGACGGCGACCGTGTCATGGCTAGGCCGAACCCCATGAAGAGCGAAGACGATCGGCCTTCGGGCGAGGTCGTCCGCATCCTGGAGCGCGGGTACAAGCAAGTCGTCGGCACCCTCGAGTACGCCCGTGGTTACGCCATCTTGCGCCCGGACTCCGTGCGCTTGCAGAACAGGCTGCTCCTCACCCCGGAGTCCGTTGGCAAGCTCGAGGGCGGCTCGCGCATCGTTGCGCGCATGGTGTGGCCCGAAGAGTCAGGCGAACGCGAACCGTTCGGTGAAGTCGTCGAGTACTTGGGCACGGAAGACGACCCCGAGGTCGAGACGCGTGCCGTGATCGTCAAGTACGACCTCAAGTCCGAGTTCGACCCAGCCACGCTCGCAGAAGCGGCAGCGGTGCCCGACGAAGTGACGGCCGAGATGATGGCTGGCCGCACCGACTATCGCAAAGCCATGACCGTCACCATCGACGGTGAGGACGCCAAGGACTTCGACGACGCCATCAGCATCGAACGCCTCGACTCGGCTCGAGATGGGCTCTTGCGCATCGGCGTTCACATCGCGGACGTCAGCTACTACGTCGCGGAGGGCACGAGCCTTGACAAGGAAGCCGTCGAACGCGCCACCTCCGTCTACCTCCCTGGCCGCGTGCTACCAATGCTGCCCGAGGAGCTGTCGAACGGCATCTGCTCGCTTGAGGAAGGTAAGGCGCGCCTTGCCCTCTCACTACTGATAGACATCGAACGCAGCGGCGAGGTCAAGTCGTTCGAGTTCAAAGAGACGGTCATTCAGTCCGACGCGCGCCTCACCTACCGTGAGGTGCAAGAGTTCGGCGATGGTGGCCGCATGCCAGCAGGCAAGCGCAAGCTCGAGCGCG
>JBIQMD010000179.1:0-4806 GCA_044463725.1 Truepera radiovictrix | reverse complement strand
AGGCGTCCGGTGGGATGTTGAAGATGATGTCGAGGCCGCCTGAGCGGAGTTCGATGACCTGGGTGCTGACCTCGGGGATGATGCGGTAGAGGACTTCTTCGATGGCTGGCGCCCCGCCCCAGTAATCGGCATTGGCCTTGAGCAGGAGCTGGTTGCTCTGCTCCCACGACACGAACGTGTACGGGCCGGAACCGACGGGGTTGCGGGCGAGGTCGTCACCGTGCGAGACGGGCACGATGGCGGCAACGGGGTGCGCCAGGTGCGCGAGGAGCGGAGCGAACGGCTCGCCAGTCAAGATGTCGACGGTGGTGGCGTCGACGACCTCGACGCTATCGATGGCGCTGACCACGAAGCGGCCTGGGGCGGCGGTGGCTGGGTCGAGGAGGCGCTCGAGCG
The DNA here is from genome assembly GCA_044463725.1 of Truepera radiovictrix. GTDB lineage: Bacteria > Deinococcota > Deinococci > Deinococcales > Trueperaceae > JAAYYF01. The sequence continues at coordinate 4,410 of JBIQMD010000179.1, read as the reverse complement.
ATGCCTTGACCGCAGCGGCGTCGAGCGGGGTGCCGTCGGTGAACTTCACGCCGTCACGGAGGGTGATGCGAAGGGTCGATGGGTCGAGGAACTCCCACGACGCGGCAAGCAGGCCCTCGATCTCGCCGGCTGGGGTAACGCGGAAGAGGGTCTCGTAGACCTGGTTGGTGATGGCGAAGGAGTAGCCGTTGAAGGTCTTCTGTGGATCGAGCGTCGGTGGGTTCGAGCTAATGGCCGTGGTCAAGCGCCCTTGCGCAAGCGCGAGCGTGGCCAACAACATCACCAGGATTGCTACAGCCGTTCTCTTCATGCACCCTCCCAGGTGGAGGCGCCTCGTTACGCGGGGCACGTTTGCCCCGGTCGATCGGCGCCGTACCGTAGATGGTACGTGACGCGGCTTGCCTCTGGCGTCTCGTGAACCGTTGGTTAAGCTGGCGTTGCGTTGGCGCCTCGCAGGGTCCGACGACGGGAGGTGGCGTGAGGTGACTGACGAGAGCAAGAGCAAGAAGCAGGCGGGCAGCAAGCGCCCAGCTAGGCAGCGCTCGGCCAGGCCGCGCGCGCATGACGACCACGATGGCAGCTTCGGCGTCAGCGTCAGGGCCCGCGACCTGCCAGACAAGGCCGAGGTGAAGCGCACCAAGCGCAAGCCACGCGCGAAGCGTACGGCCGCCGAACTCGTCAAGACCTCCGAGTCTGGCGCGCAGAGCTTCTCGGACAAGGACTTGCGGCGCCTGCACTCCCGCGGTTACTTCGACCAGTTCGTCGGCCTCGTCAAGGGCGGTAAGGAGGCGACGGTCTACCTCGTCATGCGGGGCGAAACGCCCCTGGCAGCCAAGGTCTACGCCGACTTGGAGGCGCGCTCTTTCCGCAACGATGCGCCTTATTGGGAGGCGCTCAAGTTCGAGGACGAGCGCCTCGCGCGGGCACTCAAGCGCAAGTCGCGGGCCGGACGGCAGGCGCAGATCGCCTTGTGGGTCATGCGCGAGTACGCGAACTTGTGGCGCTTGCATGACGCGGGTGTGCGCGTGCCAGTTCCAGCGCTGCCAGCCGAGCCGAGCGCGTGGGCTTCGGCCGGCGCCGTCGTCTTGATGGAGTTCATCGGTACGGGCGACGACCCAGCGCCGCGTTTGGCTGACGTGCGGCTCGAACCGGCCCAGGCGCAGGCCGCGTACGACCAAGCCGTCGAGATCGCCGTCAGCCTCGCGCGCCTCGGTTTGGTCCACGGCGACCTCTCGACCTACAACCTGCTATGGCACGAGGGTGAGGTCGTCCTCATCGACCTCCCGCAGGTCATGGACGTACGCGTTGGCCGCGCGGCAAGCGAACTTCTCGCGCGGGACCTGAGCTCGCTGGCTACGACCTTCGAGGCGCTCGGAGCAGCAGTTGACTTGGGAGCGCTGCGAGGCCGCGTCGAGGACGCGCTACCGGACTCACCTCCAGAGGAGTAGCCGTCCGCATGCGTCCTGCGCGCTTGCTACACTGCGTGTAACACGAGAGTGTGGCGGTCAGCCTCCGGTCCAAGAGTGGGCCGGGGCCGCATTACCGTATGCGCCGCCAGCTACTGAGGAGGCCACATGAGCTCACTTGACCCGCTACGCACCGTGCAAGAACTCAAGGACCTGCGCGCTCTTACGGGTGACGAGAACGGCGCCTGGCGCGTTGCCTGGACGGACACGTGGCTGCGGGCGCGGGAGTTCATGCGCGAGAAGACCGACGCCCTGGGGCTAGAGACGCACTGGGACGCAGCGGGCAACGTCTGGTCAACGCTGCGCGGCGCTTCGCCAGTAGAGCTCGTCATCGGCGGGCACATTGATAGCGTGCCAGGAGGCGGTTGGCTTGACGGCTGCCTGAACGTCCTCGCTGGCCTAGAAGTCGTCAGGCGCATCAAGGACGAGTACGGCGGCGAGCCGCCCGTCACCGTCCGGTTGGTCGACTGGGCGGACGAGGAGGGCGCGCGCTTCGGCCGTAGCCTGCTAGGCTCGAGCGCTGCAGGGGGCACTCTGGTGCCAGACGCGGAGCGCGGCAGGCTCGACGCAGACGGGGTGCGCCTCGTCGACGCATTGAAGCGCTGCGGAGTCGACCTTGACAACATGCACCAAGCCACGGCGGAGTTGGCGAACGCTGGCGCCTACCTCGAGCTGCACATCGAGCAGGGCCCAGTCCTCCTCGACCTCGACTTGCCGTTGGGCGTTGTGCTTGGCACTTTCGGTGTGGAGCGCCACGGCATCCAGTTCCGCGGGCAAGCGGCGCACTCAGGCTCGACGCCGATGAACCGCAGGCGCGACGCCTTCTTGGCGGCAGGCAGGATGGGCCAGGAGATCTACCGAATCACGGATGACCTCGGAGGCGTCTGCACCATCGGCAGTTGCATCACGCGGCCAGGCATCGTCACTTCCGTCGTGGCCGAATGCGACATCACCCTCGACCAACGCCACTTGGACAGGGCCGCGCTCACTGGTATGTACGAGCGTGCCGTCGAGGCAAGCAAGCGCTTTGCTGCAGAGGGCAACGTCGAGGTGTCGTGGAGCAGCATCTGGGGCATCGACCCGATGCCGTTCCACCCAGAGCTGATCGCCATGGCAGACGAGGCCGTGCGGGAGGCGTCCGGTACCTCCTACCAACTCCCGAGCGGACCGCTGCATGACGCTGCTGAGGTGGCGCGCGCTGGCGTGCCGACGGTGATGCTGTTCGTGCAGAGCCTGCATGGCATCTCGCACAACAAGATCGAGGACACCCGCGAGGAGCACATCGAGATGTCGGTGGTTGCGCTCGACAAGCTAGCTGACAAGACGATGGCGTGGCTCCAGCGCTGAGCTAGCCGCGTTTTCCCCTGATCCAGTCGCCGAGTCGTGCGCGGGCGCTTTCCTTGCCCGTGCGCGACTCCTCCCGGTCGGCGGAGCGCGTTAGCCACAGGCCGGCGTTGACGCCAAGGTAGCGGAGCGGTTCTGGCTCCCATGGTCGCCAGGCGTGCTGCACCCAGGGGAGGTCAGAGCGCTCGCTCGTGCGCCCAAGCACAAGCTCTGCGAGGGTGCGGCCAGCTAGGTTGGATAGCGCCACTCCGTCGCCGACGTAACCGCCCGCGTGACCGAGCCCGCTAGTAGGGTCGTAGCTCACGCTTGGGCGCCAGTCGCGCGGCACGCCGAGGGGTCCGCCCCACCGGTGGGTTACGCGCACGCCCATCAGGGCGGGGAAGAGCTCTACGAGCAGGCGTGCGAGGTGACCGTGAACGACAGCGTCTCGGTCATGCGCTTTGTTGATGCCAGATCCGAAGTGATACGGCGCACCGCGACCTCCGAGCGCGATGCGGCCGTCGTGCGTCCTCTGCCCGTAGATGACCATGTGGCCGTAGTCGGCGAACACCTCGCGCCGGTCGAGGCCGACAGCTTCGAGGGTGGCGCCGGTCAGTGGCTCGGTGGCGATCATCAGGGAGTAGAGGGGGATGAGGGTGCGGCGCTCGCCCTTGAACGTCTTGGTATAGCCCTCCGTGGCGCGCAGCGTGCTGGCGGCCGTTGCGCTGCCGCTGTGGGTGGCGCTGCTGAAGTGCGCGACGCCGGGCGCCAACGAAGTAACGGTGACACCCTCGTAGATCTCGACGCCGAGCCGCTCGGCGGCGCGCGCTAGACCGTGGACTAGCAGCGCAGGCTGCAACGCCGCGGCGCGGCTCAGGTAACTGGCACCCTGGACTCGCGTTAGGCCGCTGAGGGCCCGCGCTTCCCTGGCACTCAGGTAGCGCAAGTCGTCGGGGCTAACGCCAAGCGCGTGCTGCTCGGCTACGTCTGCGGCGGCGCGTTGCGCCTGCAGTGGCGAGCGCGCCACGAGCAAGCGTCCGCCTAGCGCGAAGTGGCAGTCGATGCCCTCCGCCTCGCAGACGCGCGCGATCTCGTCGACGGCGTCCATGGCCGCGTGCTGGAAGCGCAGTGCGGCCTCCTTGCCGTGACGGTAAGCCAGGGTGGCTAGCCCAAGGGGGTACTCGGGGTGACACCAGCCACCGTTGCGCCCAGAAGCTCCGAAGCCGACGTGGTCACGCTCGAGCACGACGACGCCCAACTCCGGCGCCAGCCGCTTCAAGTAGTAGGCGCTCCATAGTCCGGTGAAGCCAGCGCCGACGATTACGACGTCAGCGCTTAGGTCTTTGGCTGGTGGCCTGCGTGTTGGCCCTGCAGGCACCGCCTCCCACCACAAGGGTGACGTCTTGGCGTGTTCCAAGGTCATCTGCACTCCGAAGGACCGCCGCGGCCGTCCAAGGTTTGGTTGGTGATCAGGATATGCCGAAAGCAGAGCCAGCGCCAGGCGCGAAGTAGCGCGGGCGGCAGGCGCGCATCAACTGCGTTGCGCACTAGCCGCCCGTCTAGGGTGTGGTGGGCGATGAGGGGTTCGAACCCCCGACCCTCCGCGTGTAAAGCGGACGCT
>JBIQMD010000178.1:0-4812 GCA_044463725.1 Truepera radiovictrix | reverse complement strand
TCCGGGCGCTGGCGCTCGGCGCCGCCGTTAGGCGGGTCGTTCGAGGAAGCGCTGCAGCGCGCGCATGGCGGCAAGCGCCCGCGGGAAGCCTACGAACATGGCGCTGTGGATGATGACCTCGCGCACCTGGCGCTCGCTAGCGCCCGACCGCATTGCGCCACGGAAGTGCGTGGGGAGTTCGTTGACGCCGTCCGCCGCGGTAAGGAGGGCGACTGCTATGAGCTCGCGCGTGGCTAGGTCGAGGCCAGCTCTGGCGAAGACTTCGCCGTAGGCGACGCGCTCGACCAGTTCGCCGAGATCGGTGTCGGCCGCCGCCAACGCCGCGCTGATGCGGTCAGCTTGCGAACCCCAGATGGCCTCACGGGGGTCGCCTGCATGGTGCTCGACGAGGAAAGCGACGACGCCGGAGTGCACCGTAAGTTGCACTTTGCTGCCGTTGGCGGCGTTGGATAGGCCCAAACCGCTGCCCAGGGGTAGTGGCGCGTCGCTAAGCGGGAACTGCACCCCCTGCGTCGTCACGCGGCAGCCTGGCTCGAGCGCGAGGAGGCTGACCGTCGTGCCTGGCGCCAACTCGCGCTCGAGAACCGCGGCGGGAGTAGCGACGTGTGCCTCGTGGTTCCCCGCGAACAGCGCTACTTCGCGCCCCTCCACCGCTAGGCGACCAGCGATGAGCAACGCGCCGAAGCTCTGGTCGAGGCGGCTTCCGAACGCACCGACTACGGTCGCGCGTGTAGCGCCCCGCGTCCACGCGGCCGCGAGAGCGAGCTCGAGGTCAAGCTCGTCCTTCGCCTGTGGGTGGCGCTCGACGGGCACCTGCTCGTAGCGTTCGAGGTCGCGGGCCTCGACGCTGTCTAGATCGCCGACGATCAGGTCAGGGGTGACGCCCAGGATGCGAGCGTGCGCCAACCCGCCATCTGCTGCGATGACCAGGTCCTGTGCGGCCAGCAGCAGCGGCCAGAGTTGCGGTGCTGGCAGGGTGCCGCCAGCGAGTACAAGTGCCGTGCGTTGCGCGGGTGTCATGAGTCGCTCCCTATGCTGCGCCACGCCTCCGGCGGTACGTGTAGGCCGAAGCTCGCGCCCGGCGCCGGGTGTTCTGGCAGCTCGCGGTCGAAGCCGCGCCAGATCACGTTCACCCCCCAAGCCTCTGCGGCCAGCGTAAGGCGCCAGGCTAGCCCCTCGCGCGCAGCGGTCGCCACGCGCACGTCAGTGTTGCCCGTTCCAGTCACCCCTAAGCGCGTCAGGTCGGCGCGGAGCAGCAGCGCGCCGTCGACTGCGGGCAGTGGCGCGCCTTGCGGCGCGGTTTCGTACACGTTGTCGTGCCCCAGGAAGCGGGCCGCCCAGGGTCCGGCTGGTCGGGCGAGCAGCTCCTCGCTCGTTCCTACCTGCACTATGCGGCCCTGGCGCATGAGCGCAACGTTGTCTGCAACGGTGAAAGCTTCGCCCTGGTCATGCGTGACGTAGATGGCGCCAGCGGGCAAGCCACTCAGGATCCCGCGCAGCTCGAGCTTCAGGCTCTCACGCAATCTAGAGTCGAGGTTCGAGAGCGGCTCGTCGAGGAGGAGGAGCCGCGGTTCGGGCGCCAATGCCCGCGCTAACGCCACCCGCTGTTGTTGCCCGCCGCTTAGTTCGTTGACCTTGCGGCGCTCCAGGCCAGCGAGCCCTACGAGCGCAAGGAGCTCCTTGACCCGCGCCGCGCGCAGCGGCGCTGGCACCCGCGCTTCGACCAACCCGAACGCTGCGTTGGCGCCAACGTCTAGGTGGGGGAAGAGCGCGTAGTCCTGGAAGACCATCCCGAAACCGCGACGCGCGGTCGGCGTGCGGGTCAAGTCCTCGTCGCCGATGGCAACGCCGCCCGCATCAGGGGCTTCAAGGCCGGCAACCAAGCGCAGCAAGGTGCTCTTGCCGCAACCGCTCGGCCCGAGCAGCGCCAGCGTCGTGCTGGCAGCAAGCTCGAGCGTTACGTGGTCGACGGCGGTCACCGCCCCGTAGCGCTTCGTCAGCTCGGTGAGGCGCAGGTTCACGGCGCTGCTGTGGCGGTGCGAATGGCGGCTGGCATGGTCTTGGGCATCATACCGGCGCGAGCTGACCGCTCAGAACTCGCTGCGGCCGCGGCGTTGCAGTACCAGCATTACGGCAGCAGTGAGGCCCATCAGCACCACGCCAAGCGCTAGGGCCTCCCCGTAATTGGTCGCGCCTGGCCTGCCTAGGCGATCGAAGATGGCGACGGGCAAGGTGGCGAACTCCGGCCTGACGAGGAGCAGCGTGGCGCCGAACTCGCCCATGGAGACGGCGAACGCGAAGGCCGCAGCGGTGAGGAACGCCGGCCGCAGGAGCGGGAGCTCGACGCGCAAGAGCACACGGAGGGGTCCCGCTCCCAAGGTGCTGGCCGCGGCAGCCAAGGCAGGTGGTTGGGCGCGGTACGCGGGGAGCAGCGTGCGCGTCACGAAGGGGAACGCTAGCAGGGCGTGTGCGAGAGGTACGCCCCAAACGGAACCGACCAGGGCAGGGTAGGCGAGCAAGTAACCGAAGGCGAGGGTGATCGGACTGGTAGCCAGCGGCAGGAGACTGGCCTGGTCGAGCCAACGCCAACCGCCGCGCGCGATCGCGTAGGCGAAGAGGAAGCCGACGAAGAGCGCCAACGCCGCACTGCTGAAAGCGAAGCCGAGCGAGTTGCGCAACGCTTGCCACAAGTCGGTGAACCCAACCGTGTGCGCCGGGGTGAGGAGCCCGAGGTAGTTGCGCGCCGTCGGCCACGGTGAGCCTGGGCTGGCGAACGACTGGACGCTCAGGGCGAGCAGAGGCGCGAGCACCAAGGCGCTCGTCACTAGGAGCGTGCCGCCGAGCAACACGTGCGCGGTGCCGCGCGGTGCGCGCGTGGCGTCGCCCGGTGCCACGCTCACTGCCAGCCGTTCCTGCAACCGCGTGTAGATGAAGCCAACCGCCACCATGAGGATGAGTTGCACGAGGGCGAGCGCGGCGGCGGCGTCCAACTCGAGAAGCCGGGCAGTCAAACGGTAGATCTCGACCTCGAGGGTGGCGAACTTGGCGGCAGGCGCGAGGATGAGGATGACCCCGAAGCTCGTGAAGCAGAAGAGGAAGACGAGCAGGGCCGAGGCCAGGGTGGCGGGCAGCGCAAGGGGGAGGGTGACGCGCCACAGCGTGCGCCACGGGGATGCTCCTAGGGTGGAAGCCGCCTCCTCGAGGCGCGGCGCCGCGCCTTCGAGGAAGCCGCCGACGACGCGCGCCACGACCGCGAAGTTGTAGAACACGTGCGCCAACAGCACGAGGATCAGGGTGTTGCGCAGGTCGGCGCCGAGCACCCCGCGCGGACCGACCAGTGCCAGGAACCCGATGCCAGCCACCACGGTTGGCATGACGAACGGCACGGAGAATGCCGCGGTGAGAGCGCGTTTGCCGCGGAAGCGGTAGCGGGCCAGGAGCAACGCGGTTGGCAGGCCCAGCGCCACCGTCAACAACGTAGATAGGAGCGACTGGCCTAGGGTGAATGCTAGGCGGCCGAGGTAGTAGGGGTCGGTCAAGGCCGCTAGGAACCCCTCGCCGAACGGTACTCCCGCAGTTGGGGCGAGGCTGCGAGCGAATATGACGACGATGGGTACGACAAGGAACGCGGAGAGGAAGAGGGTGGCTAGGGCGCCAGCCAGGTGGGTGACGGGGCTGCGCCGCATGCTGCAAAGCATAGGCCAACGGTTGCGCTGCCTGCTGGCTAGGAGGGAGGCCAGCGGTCCACGGTGGCCTCGTGTTACTTTGGGTGCACCACGCGCACTTCCCCTAGCGCCGCAAGGACTATGAGCCCCGTGCTGGCGCCGGTCAGGCGCAGGTAGGCGCGCACTTGGTCCTCGTAATGGGTCAGGGTCTCTGGCCTTGGTGCGCGGTCCGACTTCCAGTCGATGACGACTTCCGGCTTGCCACTGTCGTCGACGGCTATGGCGTCGGCTACGCCGCCCCACACGACCTCGTTACCCGTCACTGGGTCCGTTTCCACGCCGGACACCGCCATCTCCGCCACGAGCCTGCTGGCCAGTGCGCTGACTTCTGGCGCGTGCCATGCGCGTTCCGCCATCGCGGCGACCTCGTTGGGGTCGATGATCAGGTCGCCAACGTCAAGGGCCGCAAGTAGCTCGGCGGCGCGGTTGGTCAGTGCGTCGAGGTCGACCGCTGCGGAAGCGTTGATGATTTCTTCGAGGAGTTTGTGAAGCAGGATGCCGCGCGCCGTGCCGACGGATAGGCCAGGTTGGGGGAGGGCCTCGTCTTCGTTCGCGTTTAGCCCGGCGAGAACGAGCGCGCCAAGTGGGGGCGTGTACGCAGGTTCAACGGCGGGGTCGGGTCCACTGGCGGCGCCGTCATCCTGGCGACTCGGTGCGCGCCTCTCGACCGTGCGGGCGGCTCGTGCTACCGAAGCCGTCTGCTCGGCGAACTCCTCCGGTGACTGCGCGCGGTCCCCGCCAGCTTGCGCCCGGTGGGTGCCAGTTGCCGTAATGGTGAACGAGTGCCAGTTCGTCTCGTCCTGCCAAGGGGTGAGGTTGCACCAGGCGTCTGCGCCACTATCGAAGTCGAAGCTCGGCACCACTAGCAGGTCGCGCGCCCGCGTTGCCGTTACGTACCACAGGCGCATGCGTTCAGCGTGCTGGTCGGCCTTCTCGAGTTCGAGTAGTTCGCCAGCATCCTGGCCAGCCTGACCGAGAAGGCTCATCACGGGGCGGTTGCCGTGGCGACTGAACCACGGGCTCCTCGGTCCGTCGTTGCCCGCCATCGAGCTGACGGGGACCACGACGCGCCACTCGAGCCCTTTGG
>JBIQMD010000177.1:1454-4861 GCA_044463725.1 Truepera radiovictrix | reverse complement strand
CTCTTGCGTGCCCTGCCGCGACTGACGCCGCCGCAGCGGCTAGCCCCTGGGGCGGTCGACCTCGCCGAACTGCTCGAGCGGCTCCACGAGGCGCGCTTCAACGGCTCACTCAGTTACGCAACGGAGCGGGAGCGGTCAGTAGCGCTGCTCGTTGGCGGCAGCGTGCGCGCCGCTGTCCATGAGACGGCTGGGGTCATCCACGACCGCGCGGAGGCCATGCGTGCACTGCAGAAGGCGGGGCAGGCGCGCGCCAGGGGCGCGTTGGAGCTGGACGCCCTCGACCCAGCCATCGTCCTGCCACTCGCCGCGCTGGCGTTGGCGCGGGCGGCGCGCGCGGACGACCCTACCTTCGACGGCCTCGAGGTTTTCGGCGGCGGTTACCGCTTCTACCGCCAAGGGCAACCGTTCCTAGAGGTGCTCGGCACTACGGAGGGCCCAACGCGGCGTTACGCGCTGGGCGAGCAGGCAGTTGAGAACTCCCCAGAGATCGAGCTGCCTGACGAACCCCCAGGCTGGGAGGACAGGCGCTTCGCGCTTACGCTCCGCGGCCGCGACGCCCTCAACCCCATGACCGACCGCTACATGAACTTCCGCGCTGAGCACGGCGAGCTGGGCCAACAAGTGCTGGCCGAGCTGGGCAAGGGCGATACCCTGGGCCGTACGGCACGAACGCTTAACCTCGAACTGGGTGAACTGAAGCCGTTACTCGAGCGCCTTGAGCGCGCCGGAACTTTGCGTGAGTTGACGTCTTGAGGGCCGCCTCCGGCGGCCGCCGCCGTGGCGTATCCTGGGCGGGCCTTGGAGAACGCATTGAACGAACCTCGTGACGAGATCTCGCTACGCGAGCTCTACCTGATACTGCGCAGTGGCCTTGTCGGCATCGTGCTTGCCACGGTGCTCGTCGGCGGCGTGGCGTACCTCTACCTGACCTCGCGCCCACACACCTACCAGGCCGCAGCTACCGTGCAGGTCTCTGCGCCGCAGCCGACTAGCGGAGGCGATCTGGCGAACCTCATCCCCCAAGTCGGGCTCGGCACGCAGGCTTACACCGCGCTGGCGAACAGCGGCTCCGTCTTGCGCGCGGCGTTCGACGTGCAGGCTGACGACACTGACGAGCTCACGCGCCTAAGCGAATCGCTCTCACTAAGGGCCATCGATACCACCAACCAGACGCGCGGGCAGTTGACGCTCGAGCATAGCGTCACGGCTGGCTCCGCTGAGGAGGCCGCCAAACGGGCGAACGACTGGGCTCGCGCCAGCGCAGAGGCCGCCACGGCTACCATGCAGAACACGGTCAACGCGGCCGTTGCCGCGAGCACCAAGGACTTGGAGGCGCGCAAGGCTACCCTCGATACGGCGCAGGCGGCCTGGACGGCGTTCGCCAAGGACGACGCCCGCGTCGCCCTCAGGAGCCAGATCGAGCAACTTGCGTTGCAGCAGGCGGCGACGCGCTCGCGGCTGGCGGAACTCGACGGCCTCATCGCCTCCAACAGCGCCCAGCAAGCGCTCTTGACCTCCGCCGTTGCAGCTCGCGGGGGCACGCGTACGACGTCGCTCGAGGACCAGGTTCAGGCCTTGGTGGAGGCGAACGCCGTGCCTGAGGCCACCGCCGCCCAGCTGCTCGCGGCCATCTCTCAGCTTCCGCCTGGTGTGACTGTGAGCGGACAAGACCTCGTCACGTTAGTGAGCCGTTCGCGGCTCGAGACGTTGACGGCCACCTTGGCGGGCGACGTAGCGGAACGCCATCAGCTTCAGGCCGCCACTGACCAGGCCGAGGCGGAGGGCGCCAGCCTGCGTAACAGGCTCTCCGACCTGGAACAACGCGCGGCCGAGCCCGAAGCGGCGCTGAGCGCGGCGCGCACGGCCTACGACCGTGTCGCTGCCGTCATGCCACTACTTGGGCTGCAGCAGAGCCTGGTGAACGACGCTGCGCGCGTGATCATCAGCGCCTCACCGCCGCTTAGGCCGCAGTCGCAGAACAAGTTGACCATCACGCTGGCGGCGGCGCTCGTGGCTGGCCTACTCGCCACCTTGATCGTCTTCTTGCGCGCCGCAGTTGCCGACCCGACGCCGCCGAAAGGCCCAACGCGCAGGGCAACGGAGATCGACCAGACCAGCGGCAAGTTGACCCACCACGACGAAGACCTGCTGAGCACCTCCCCCAGCGAGCACAGATAGGGGCCCTAGCTGGCATGGCAGAGCAGACGAGGGCGGGCGGGCTCCTGATCACGGGCGGCAGCGGCCGCCTTGGCCGTGAGCTCGTACGGTTGTTACAGCACGCGCAGGCGCCCAACTCGCGTGAACTCGACGTTACGGACGAGGCCTCCACGCTGGCCGTGGTGGCGGCGTTGCGGCCAAGCGTGGTGTTCCACGCGGCGGGGTACACGGATGTGCGCGGCGCCGAGCAGGACCGTGAACGGTGCTGGCGCGTGAACGTGGCAGGCACGCGCCATGTCGCCTCGGCAGCGCGCGCGATTGGTGCGCGCCTGGTGCACGTCTCCACCGATTACGTCTTCTTCGGCGACCGCGGCAACTACCGTGAGGACGACACCCCCGGCCCGGTGCGCAATTACTACGCCCTGACGAAGCTAGTCGCCGAAGAAGCGGCCCGCTCTGCGCCTGGAGGGCTGGTGGTGCGCACGAGCTTCAGACCGCGGGCCTGGCCCTACCCCACCGCTTACACCGACCTCTTCACCTCGCAGGATTACGTCGACGTGATCGCGCCGCTGCTAGCCGAACTCGTCACGCACCTAGACGCCGTGAAGTACGACACTATCCACGTGGCAACAGAACGCAAGAGCGTGTACGACTTGGCAGTCAGGCGCGCGCCGGGCGTGCGCCCGGCCAGCAAGGCGGAGGCCGGAGTGGCGCTGCCCGACGACGTGTCGCTAGACGTCGACCGCTTCACGCGGCTGCGCGCGACGTGGGCGGCAGGCGCATGAACGTCTCGCCCCTCGACCTGCCTGACGTCAAGCTCCTGACGCCGGTAGTGCGCCAGGACAGCCGAGGCTTCTTCCTCGAACGCTGGAACGCCGTCACGTTCCAGACCGTCGGGCTGGACGTGCGGTTCGTGCAGGACAACCACTCGCGTTCTGTGCGCGGCGTGGTGCGCGGACTGCACTTCCAGGCGCAACCGCACGCGCAGGGCAAGCTCGTGGGCGTGACTCGCGGCCGGATCCTCGACGTGGCCGTTGACCTGCGCGTTGGGTCGCCAACCTTCGGCCGTTGGGTTAGTGCCGTGCTAGACGACGTAGCGTTACAGCAGTTGTGGGTTCCTGCAGGTTTCGCGCACGGTTTCGCCGTGCTCTCGGAGGTAGCTGACGTGATCTACAAGACCGACTACCCCTACGCGCCCGCGGCGGACGCCGGGGTGCGGTGGGACGACCCCACCATCGGCGTCGACTGGC
>JBIQMD010000177.1:0-1354 GCA_044463725.1 Truepera radiovictrix | reverse complement strand
CCCGCGGCGGACGCCGGGGTGCGGTGGGACGACCCCACCATCGGCGTCGACTGGCTCCTGGAGGGCGCCTCGCCCATGGTCTCCGAGCGTGACGCCGCGCTGCCATTCCTCGCGGACCTCACGCGCTTCCCGGGTACCTGGGCGTGACCACCTACCTGGTCACCGGCGCGGCCGGGTTCATCGGGTCGGCGCTCGTGCGCCTGCTGGTAAGCAGTGGTACTGCGCGCGTGGTGAGCGTCGACGCCCTCACCTACGCCGCCGACCTAGCGCGCCTGCGCTCGGCGGGCGAGGGGCCCGGTCACCGCTTCGTGCAGCTCGACGTCAACGACCAGGCCGCCATGCTCGAGCTCCTGCGCGAGGAGCAGCCAGCGGCGGTCATCCACTTGGCTGCCGAGACCCACGTTGACCGCTCGATCGACGGACCGCGGCAGTTCGTGCAGGCGAACACCGTGGGCACCTTCAACCTGCTCGAGGCAGTGCGGCATTACTGGTGGGACCTGCCAGCCACGGCGCGGCAGGCGTTCCGCATGGTGAACGTGAGCACGGACGAGGTCTACGGCGCCCTCGGGCCAACTGGAACGTTCGACGAGAACAGCCGCTACGACCCACGCTCGCCGTACAGCGCCAGCAAGGCGGGGGCCGATCACTTCGCGGCGGCTTACTTCCATACTTACGGCTTGCCGGTCATCACGACTCACGCCTCCAACAACTACGGGCCGTTCCAGTTCCCCGAGAAACTCGTGCCCCTGGCGTTGAGCAGGGCGCTGGCCGGAGAGAACGTGCCCATGTACGGCGACGGCATGCAAGTGCGCGACTGGCTGCACGTCGACGACCACGCGCGCGGCCTGCTAGCGGCCGCGCAGCGCGGCGCGCCCGGCGCCACCTACCTGATGGGCGGCGCTCACGAACTGCCCAATCGCGTGCTGCTCGAGCAGTTGCTTGCGTGCCTCAACGAGGTCGTGCCGGGCGCGCGCGATCACCGCGACCTCATCACGAGCGTGGCCGACCGCCCTGGGCACGACCGCCGCTACGCCGTCGACTCGCGCCGCGCCGAGAACGAGCTTGGGTGGCACAGGGAAGTGGCGTTCGCGGATGGCCTCATGGCCACCGTGCGCTGGTACGTGGATAACCAAGAGTGGGTGAGGTCCGTGACGGAGCGCTACGACCTCGGCCGGTTGGGCCTAGGCGGCCCCGCGGGAACGCAGTCGTGAGCGCTGACCGGCGGGGCATAGTTCTAGCAGGTGGGGCCGGCACGCGGCTCTACCCCGCCACGTTGGCGGTGAGCAAGCAGCTCCTGCCCGTCTACGACAAGCCGATGGTCTACTACCCGCTCTCTACTCTCATGCTGGCGGGC
>JBIQMD010000176.1:0-4871 GCA_044463725.1 Truepera radiovictrix | reverse complement strand
CAGCCACTACTTCCACATGTCGCGAGTGGACGCGGTTGTCGGTCAACAGGTGCACCAGGGCGACGTCATCGGCCTGGTCGGCACAACCGGCCTCTCGACTGGCCCGCACCTCCATTGGGAGATGCGCGTGCGCGGCGAGGCGAGCAATCCCCTCGCGTGGGTAGGCAAGACCTACCCGTGAACCGGGTACGGCGCCAAGGTCGCGGTTTGGCCTTGGGCCTTGCGCTTACGTGCACCTTCATCGGCCAGGCCGTAGCAGGCGCTCCGCTACCAGCCCCAGCCATGCCGGCTGGCACGCTTCCGTGGAACGAGGTCGTCTGGTACGAGGTGTTCGTGCGCTCGTTCCAGGACTCCGACGCCGACGGTGTTGGTGACTTGCGCGGGCTTACCCAGCGCCTGCCGTACCTGGCCGAGCTCGGAGTTGGCGGCCTGTGGCTGATGCCTACGTACCCAAGCCCGAGCTACCACGGCTACGACGTCACCGACTACGTGGCCGTCAACCCTGACTACGGCACGACGGAAGACCTCCGCACTCTCATCGCGGAGGCTCACGCTCTCGGAATTCGAGTGATCTTGGACTTCGTGCCGAACCACAGCTCGTCGCAGCACCCCTGGTTCATGGCTGCCGCGGCAGACGACCCGGTCTACCGTGACTACTACCGTTTCGAGACCGACCCGGCGCCCATCCGCGGCACGCGCGGCGGTAGCGCCTGGCACGCGACGGGCGCAGGCACGAGCTACCTCGGCCTCTTCTCGGACCGCATGCCAGACCTGAACCTGTCGGACTCCGCCGTTACCGCCGAGTTGCAGCGCGCGGCGTACTTCTGGCTCGAGCTTGGGGTCGACGGGTTCCGTGTCGACGCCATCCAGCACCTCATCGAGGGTGGGGACGGTCAGATCTCAAACACCCCAGCGACTTACGCCTGGGTAGGGGAGTTCGAGGCCTTCATTCACGAGGTTGCGCCTCACGCCTTCCTCGTTGGAGAGACGTGGACGGAGATGCCCGCCATCGTTCGCTACCACGAGGAGTCCGACCTCGACATGTCGTTCGACTACCCGCTCTGGAAGGTCGTACTTGCCGCCCTGCAGTCGCGCAGCGCGGCCGACCTGGCCTTCACGCTAGAGCAGGAGCAGGCGCTCTACCCGGCTGGCTCAGTGCGCGGGACTTTCCTCTCCAACCACGATCAGTCGCGGCACGCTACCGGGCTATCGATCCCGCGGCGCGACGAGGCGCGCCTGAAGCTCGCTGCTGGCCTTCTCCTCACGCTGCCAGGCACGCCGTTCCTCTACTACGGAGAGGAGATCGGGATGCCCGACGGCCCAGGAGCGTTCGACGTCGAGAAGCGCACGCCAATGCGCTGGGAGGCGGCGGCGGCGGACGGCACCTTCGGCTTCAGCACGGCGCAGCCATGGACCGACCCCGGTGCCGCCCTGGCTGGTGTCAGCGTGGCGGAGCAGGCTGCAGACCCAGGGTCGCTGCTCAACCACTACCGCCGGCTGCTGGCGCTGCGCAACGCCAGCTCGGCCCTGCGCTCGAGCGAGTGGCACGTACTGCCAGCTCCTTCGCGCGCCGTGCTCGCCCTCGAGCGCCTGGCAGGCGATGGGGAGCGACTGATCGTAGTAGCCAACCTAGCCACCCGCGCCGTGACGTTCGTGCAAGGAGACCTGCCCGAGGTTGAGCCACTCGACCTCATCAGCGGCGATGTTGTTGCAAGCGACGCCGCTGGCGGCATGCAACTTCCCGGCCTTGCCCTCTACGTGCTCCGCGCCCGTTGACGGCGCTCGCCGGCTGGCGTGCGCGCTATTTGGCGGGTGGACACGCTGACCGGCGCGAACGGCCGCGCCGCCGAGCAGCCCCGTATACTTGGCCCTTATGAGTCAAGCTACCCCCGCTGCCAAGCCGCGCGTCTTCTCAGGCGTGCAACCCACCGGCTCCCTTCACCTAGGCAACTACGTGGGAGCGCTGCAGCAGTGGGTGGCGCAGCAGCACGAACGCGACAGCATCTTCTGCGTCGTAGACCTGCACGCCCTCACCGTACCGGAGGAGGTCGAGCCAGCGCGCCTCCGCGAGCAGGTGCGCAGCGCTGCGGCAATCTACTTCGCAGTCGGGATCGAGCCGGAGAACAACGTGGTCTTCGTGCAGTCTGCAGTGCGCGAGCACAGCGAGCTGACGTGGCTCCTCAACTGCGTCACGCCGCTCGGTTGGCTCTACCGCATGACGCAGTTCAAGTCGAAGTCGGAGGGCCGCGAGAGCGTCGGGACGGGCCTGCTCGACTACCCGGTGCTCATGGCGTCGGATATCCTCCTGTACGACACCGTCACCGTTCCCGTCGGTGAGGACCAGGTTCAGCACATCGAGCTAACCCGCGACGTCGCACAGCGCTTCAACAACCTCTTCGGCGAGGTCTTCGTCGTGCCGAAGGCGCAGATCCCCACCGTTGGCGCGCGGGTGATGGGCCTCGATGAGCCGACCGTCAAGATGTCGAAGAGCCTGGCCGTTCACAGGCCTGGTCACGCCATCAACCTCCTAGACGACCCCGCGACGGTCAAGAAGGCCGTCATGAGCGCAGTCACTGACTCTGGGCGCGAACTGCGCTTCGAGCACGCCTCGCCCGGCGTGCGCAACCTCCTCGCCATCTACCAGGTGCTAACCAAGAAGTCGGCCGAGGACATCGAGGCCGAGTTCGACGGCGCAGGCTATGGGCACCTCAAGAAGGCCGTGGTGGAGGTGGTCGTCTCTACCCTCGAGCCGATCCAGGCTCGCTACCACGAGTTCATGAACGACCGCGCGCAGCTCGAGGCGCTGCTAACCAGTGGCGCCGAGAAGGCGCGCGTGATCGCCGACGCAACCATGCAGCGGGTGCGCGCCGCCATGGGGGTGGGCTAACGCTCACCACGCGCCGACTGCCCGAGGGTTTGGCTGGAGCATGACGGCGCCCGGTAGCGTGATCGTCGTGTTCCTCGACGGCGTTGGGCTAGGCGCAGACGACCCAGTGACCAACCCGCTCGCCAGCGCAACGACGCCGTACCTCACAAGACTCCTGGGCGGGCGCTTGACGCGTGAGCTCCCTGACGTCACGAGACCCGACCTCGTGTTCCGCCAACTTGACGCCACCCTTGGAGTGGATGGCTTGCCGCAGTCGGCAACGGGGCAGACGACCCTCCTCACCGGCCTCAACGGAGCCGAGGCGATGGGGAGGCACTACGGACCGTGGCCCGGCCCGACCCTGAAGGCGGTCATGGCGCAAGGCACGCTCTTCGACCGCGCGCAGGAGCTGCGTGGCGCGGTGCTGGCGAATGCCTATCCGCCCCAGTACTTCGCCGCCATGGGCGGCAGGCGTTACCGGCCGAACGCACCGGTGGTGGCGGCCACGGCGGCCGGTACCGAGCTCCGCGACCTCGACGCTTACCGCGCCGGCCTGGCGGTAGGCCCAGACATTGACGGCGCGCGGCTCGTGCGCCTCAGCCCCGACCTGCCTGCCCAAGGCGTGGCGGGAACGGCCGCTGCGCTCATGCGGCTAGCGCACTCCGCGTCGTTCGTGTTCTTCGACGTATGGCCAACCGACGCCCTCGGGCACGCTCGCGACTTCGAGGGGGCAGTCAAGCTCCTCGGACTAGTCGACGAGGTCCTCAGTCACATCTTCGGCACCGACGTGACGGTGGTGGTCACCTCGGACCACGGCAACCTCGAGGACATCTCGTCTGGCCAACACACCCTCAACAAGGTGCCGCTGCTAGTCAGCGGACCGGGCGCAGCGGCTTTCGTCGAGGCCCAGTCGCTCCTTGACGTCGCGCCAGCCATCCGGCGCGTATGGGGGCAGGCCGAGGGCGCCTAAGCCAAGCCGAGGATGATGATCAGCGCCTCGTACCAGGCCCCAACGAGCAGCAGGACGCCAGCGATCGGCAGCATGAGCAGTAGCTTGCGGAAACCGCGCACGAACTTGCCTGGGGCGCCGCGCCCAACTACCGTGGCGAGCAGCATGCCGCCTCCGGCGACCACCAGGAAGTAGGACGTCAGCTCGAGTACCAAGAGGATGAGCAGCAGGAAGATGTAGAACGGGCCGCCAGAGGCTAGCAGGCCGAACGGCACGCCCTGCGTGAAGAACGACGCCGCTGCGAACAGGTAGGCAGGCACGCCGAAGAGCGCGGCTAGCGGGAACGTAACGGAAGTGGTGACCACCCCGAAGTTCTGGAAGTAAGTGGTGGCGGCGGCACGCACGACGTTACCGCTGCCGTACGCCTGCGTGGCGCCGACGCTGCCGATGGCGGCGTTGATGACGTCTAGCACAGCCTGCTCGCACTCCGCAGGCAGGGTCGTTCCGACGTACGCGCCCAGCGCGAAGAGGGCGTATAGGCCGATGAGGGTGACGGCAACCAGGCGACGGTGTTCCTTGATGGCTGTCAAGCCGGCAGCCAACCAGCGCCGCAACAGTGAGCCGGGGCGCAGGAGGGCAAGCAGAACCAGTAACGAGAAGGCGACGAACACCCAGCCAGCAGCCGGTGTCTGCAGCCAGGCCCGTACGCCCGTCGGCTGGTTCTGGTTCAGGAAACCGACGTACGACGGCGTCCACGTTTCGCCGTTTTGCTGCATGACGACTTCTACGACGTCGAGTTGGTTGCCTGGTCTGACAGCGGCGTAGGTGAAGCGCCGCACGTTGGGGTCGTCGCTCGGGTGCTCGATGCGGTCCTCGACGCGCACCTCCGTGCCTGGCACGGGACCAGGATTGACGACCAGCGAGGGTAGTTCCTGACAGAGCTGCGCAGGTTCGAGGCCGACGAGGTAATCCAATGACGGCGCCGGGCGTGCGAGCCACGCTTTCACGGCGGCGTCGGCCTCTGCTGGAACGGGGTCCGCAGTCGCAGCGTTAGGC
>JBIQMD010000175.1:0-4880 GCA_044463725.1 Truepera radiovictrix | reverse complement strand
CGTCGACGCCGTCGGCGGCATGCTCAGCGTCGCGGCTGGCGGCCCGCTGCGCGACGGGGTCGACGTGCTGCGCTACCTGGCTGTGGGCGCCGAACTCATGGTCGTCGAAGGCGACCGCGACCCAACCGACTTGTTAGCCGAACTTAGGTACGCGATGCGCCTGACCGGCTGCGCCAACTTAGGTGACGTCGGTTACGACCTCCTCTTCGCCC
Source organism: Truepera radiovictrix (assembly GCA_044463725.1). GTDB lineage: Bacteria > Deinococcota > Deinococci > Deinococcales > Trueperaceae > JAAYYF01. The sequence goes on along the minus strand of JBIQMD010000175.1, from coordinate 4,668 downwards.
CCCTGTTCGACGAAGCGTGATCGCGTTCGTTGACGGCGTAGTTGCCGAGGTCGGGGAAGCAAGCGTCGTGATGGCGGTAGGGGGCTTCGGGCTCGAGGTGCTCGCGCCAAGTTCCACGCTCGCCCGCTGCACCGTTGGTCAACCGATCAAACTACGCACGCTGCTGGTCTTTCGCGATGAACAACCGAGCCTCTACGGCTTTCACCAGTCCGAGCAGGCCGTGCTCTTCCGGCGCCTGCTCGACGTAGGCGGCATCGGCCCCAAGCTCGCGCTCGCGATCCTCTCCAGCATCCCGACGGCCCTCGTCGTGACCGCCATCGTCAACGCTGACCCTGCGCTCCTGACGAGCGCCCCGGGGGTGGGGAAGCGCACGGCGGAGCGCATAGTGCTCGAGCTGAAGGGGCGCTTGCCTGAGGAGTTGCTCGCCCTCGACTCCGGGGCCACCAGTGCTGGCATCGGGAGCGCAGGCGAGGACGCCGTTGCCGCCCTGTTGGCGCTCGGTTACCGCGAGGGTCAGGTGCGCAACCTGATCGTCGAGTTGGCCGCCCAGAACCGCGAGGATGGCGCCGAGGCGCTCATCCGCAGGGCGCTAGCTCGGTTGCGTTGAGACTAGCTACGCAGTGACGGTAGCTACGCAGTGACGGGCTGGGCGCGTAGCGCCTCGGCCGGGTCGCGCGCCGTTAGGCCGAAGGTCTGAGCGACGGCCGCGTGGGTGACGGCGCCAGCGTGAGTGTTGAGCCCCTTGAGGAAGGCGGGGTCGTCCAACAGGGCTTGCGTGCCCTTGGCCGCGAGCTTGAGTGCGTACGGCAGCGTCTGGTTGGAGAGCGCGCGGGTGCTGGTGTTCGGCACTGCCCCAGGCATGTTGGCGACGCCGTAGTGGACCACGCCGTCCACCACGTAGGTCGGGTGCTCGTGGGTAGTGGCGTGGATGGTCTCTATGCAGCCGCCCTGGTCGACGGCAACGTCGACGATGACGCTGCCCTGCTTCATGTAGGCGAGCATGTCGCGCGTTACGAGCTGCGGCGCCCTGGCGCCAGGGATGAGCACGGCGCCGATGAGCAGGTCGGTCGAGGGAAGCAAGTCGCGGAGGTTGCCTGCGTTGCTCGCGAGGGTCTGCACGTGGCCGCCGAACACGTCGTCGAGGTACTGCAGGCGCGCGTGGTTGACGTCGAGGAGGTTGACGCGTGCCCCGAGCCCAAGCGCAAGCTTGGCTGCGTTGGTGCCGACGACGCCGGCGCCGAGCACGGTGACGACGCCCGCCTGCACGCCCGGCACGCCTGCGAGGAGCACGCCGTTACCGCCGTGGGCGCGCTCGAGGAAGTGCGATCCGACCTGCGGCGCCATGCGGCCCGCCACCTCGCTCATGGGGGTGAGGAGCGGCAGTGCGCCCGTCGCCAACTGCACCGTCTCGTAGGCCACGGCCGTTACGCCGGCGCGCATCAGCGTGTCCGTTAGGGTGCGGTCGGCCGCCAAGTGCAAGTAGGTGAAGAGGAGCAGGTCCTCGCGCAGGTAACGGTACTCGCTGGCGATCGGCTCTTTGACCTTCATGACCAAGCGTTGCGCCCAGGCGTCCTCCGCCGTGCCTAGTTCAGCGCCTGCGCTCAGGTACTCGTCGTCGGTGAAGCTCGAGCCGGAGCCTGCGCCCGTCTCTACGACCACGCGGTTCCCGGCCCTCACGAGGTCGTGAACGGCGCCAGGGGTGCATGACACCCGGAACTCTTGCGGTTTGATCTCCTTGGGGATCCCGATGTTCATCTCAGCTCCCTATGGGCCAGGTGCGCCAGCGGCTTGGCGATGCGCGGCGGGGCAACCCCATGAGTGTACCGAGCGCGCGCCATGGGGTAGTGGCGGCGAGGGCGCCAAAGGCCAACAGAGGCTATCTCAGGGCGTGAGGTCGCGCTGCCAGACCCGCAAGTAGCGCATGCGCTCCCCGGCAGGCTCGACGACGGCCGCTATTTTGCCTTCCTCGTCGAGCAGCAGCGTCGTCTCCGTGATGGCGAGGCCGACCTGCTTGCCTTGGCGCACGGCAACCCCTGCCTTGGCGTCTAGCTGCACTTGGGGGAGGTCGATGGCGGCAACTGGGTCTAGGGTCGGCGCCGTGGCGATCTCTGCTAGTGGCGAGCAGCGCGTAAGGTCGATCGCCCCCGCCGCTACCCGCACTAGCCCCGCGAGGTGGGCAGGCGTTGCGAGCAACGCGCCGAGGTCGCGGGCGAACGAGCGGATGTACGTGCCTGCTGCGACTTCTAGGCGGAAGAGCGCGCACGGCAGTTGAGCTAGCTCGGCAGGTAGCTCGAAAGTGCGGGCGTCCATGCCTGACGCGGCAACCCAATGGTGTGCGCCGGGCGCGAACTCCGTTGGCAGGTCGGCGCGGCGCGGCGCGAACGCCAACAGGTCGACGTTCAAGTACGCCACTGGGCGGGCGGGTAGCACGAGCGTTTCACCGCGACGTGCGGCAGCGTAACTCCGCTGACCAGCCTGCTTGATGGCGGAGTATGCGGGCGGCCGCTGCTCCGTTACGTCGAGGAAGGTGCTAGCTGCTTGCGCGACGCGCTCGCGCGTGATGCCAGCGGCGTCTCCCCAAATGAGGTCCGCCTCGTCGGCTGGCGCCTCAGCGTCGAGGGTCGGGGTACCCAGACCGAAGGCCACCCACGCGAGGTAGGTCTTGCGGCTGGCGGTCAGGAAGGGGGAGAGCTTCGTTGCTTCCTCCGACAACAAGACGAGCACGCCGGTGGCGAGTGGGTCGAGGGTGCCTGCGTGCCCGACGCGCTTCGTGCCGAGCAGGCGGCGCGCCCTGGCCACGGCGTCATGCGAGGTGATGCCAAGCGGCTTGTAGACGGGGTGGATGGGCACTGAGCCATCATGCCACCCGCGTGCTGCCTGCAGACGGGACGCGGGTGGCGGTCAGCTAGAGGAACAGCGCCCGTACCCACGGGCTGACGAGCGCGGCGGCTATCAACCCAACGTGGAGGGTGAGCTGCGCGACGACGACTTCCCAGCCACTGCGCCTCCTGCGGTACGCGATTGCCAAGACGAGGCCGAACGGTATGAGGAGGACGAGCGGCGCGCCGAACGCCAGGGCGTAGAGGGCGGCAGAGGCGATGGTCGCGATCGTCCTGTCGTAGCGCCTCATGAGCGGCGGTATGGCGAACGAACGGAAGTAGATCTCGGATAGCGGAACGAGAATCGACGCCGCCACTACCAACGGCGTGGTGCGCATGTAGTCGAGGTAGAAGCGCCCGAGCGACCCGTCGCCACCGATGTAATGCATGTAGGCGAGGGTGGCGGCGAGGAACAGAATGCCCCAACCGATGCCGTACGAGGCGTGGTGACCGTTGCCGAGTAGCGTCTCCAGCGCGTCGAAGCCGTTGACCTGCACCCGCCGCCAAGCCAGTAGCGCGAGCGCCACTGAGAGGGTGAGGAGGAAGAGCGCGCGGCACTCGCTAGCGAGCGCGGGCGTGAACAGTGCGAGGAAGTTGTCGTAGCGCACGAGCCCGTAGATGACGGTGACGAACAAGGCGACGAGCAACGAAGCGATGAACGTGCCGTAGACCTGACCCACGCTCCAGTTGCGTGGCCCCTCCACCACTTCGAGGGTGGACGAGGACGCGATGCGGCTCTCCCCGATGAGGTGCGCACCCACCAGGAACAGGAGTAGCAGGAGCCAGATGAGCGTGTTGCCAGTGAGGAACGACGACAGGTTCTCGCGCTTGAGTGACTCGCGGAGTGCAAGCCCGCCAGCACCGACGTCGCCGCCCGCGTACGCGATGAGCGACAGGGCGCGCAAGTCTTGCGCTTGAGCGTCGATGTTGCGAGCGCCACGCAGCTGGTGGGCGGTGGCGATGTTGCCGTTGGCCGCCTCCAACTCACCTTGGGCCCACTGGGCGCGCCCGAGGAGGGAGCGCACGTCGGCGTTGCGGTCGTCGCCGGTGAGGGTGAGGTAGCTCTGCAGCTGCTGCTCGGCCGAGGCGGCCTCTCCGAGCCGTAACCTAAGGCTCGCGTCGGCAAGTCGGTAGTTGACGTCTAGCGGGTTGCCGAGGATGGCGGCATCGTAAGCGCCGAGCGCCTCCCGGAACCGGCCTTGCGACTGCATGATGCGGCCGCGGAGGAACGACACGCGCCCCTCCAACTCGAGGTTGCCTTGCATGGCGAGGCGCGCCTCCGCTGCTTGGAGCTGGGCCTCCGCGTCGCCTGGGCGCTGGCTGGCCAGTGCGGCTTCCGCCAACAGCACGAGCGGTTCGGCAGTATTCACGCGGTTGATCACGCGCCGCAGCCGGTTCTCGGCACTGGCGACGTCGCCAAGGTCGAGTTCGATGCGGGCCAGTGCTAGTTCGGCGTCAGCGAAGTCCGGTTTGACTTGCAGGGCGTTGAGGCACGCTTGCCGCGCAGTCTCGAGGTCGCCGCCCGCCTCGAAGCGCAGGCACTGCTGGTAGTAGCGGTTCTCGTCGAAGCTTTGAGCGTGCGCTATGCCCGCTCCCAGGATCATGAAGGCGGTCGCCACAGCAAACGCGCGCGCCACGCTAGACACACGCCTCCCTAGTTGAACCACTCCCGGGTTACTTCGCATGCTTTCCCTTCCGACTTGCATTGCCGACTGGCAACATGATGCCGTAGGGCGGTCGGCAGGTGCGGTTAGTTCGTTCACTAACTGCCTGGCCCCGAGGCCGTGGC
>JBIQMD010000174.1:0-4897 GCA_044463725.1 Truepera radiovictrix | reverse complement strand
GCTTCCTGGGTGGTCGCGACTGACACCCAGCGGCTGGGCTCAAGCGCTCTGTCCGTAATTCAAGATGCCAAGCGCCGTTGCGGCGCGCTCAATTGCCTCGGTCTCCGTCAACTGACGTGCTAGCGCGTCGAGGCCGAGGCGCTGCTTTCGCTCCTTGCGCGCCAGCGCCCGCTCGATCTGTTGCCTGAGCCTGCCGTTCTCCTTGCGGTTGACTGGCGCCACCGGCGCCCCGATGCGCTCTCGCCAGGCGTCTGCTGCGCGCAGCAGTACGTGGGCCTCCTCGAAGCGCTCCAACTGGGTCAAGTAGGCGGCGGTGCCTTCGAGGTAGAGCAGGTCGAGCACGGGCGCTCGCTGCGGTCGTGCCAGCTCGAGGCCCTCCGCCAAGTGCCAAGCTGCCGCCTGGTGGTCGCGCCGCGCCAAGGCTACCCGCGCCAGGTCGTAGAGGATGAACGCCGCGCTGCGGCCCTCACCTTGAGCGCGCCGCACCCGCAGCGCCAGCCGGGCCTGCGCCTCTGCGGTGTTCAGGTCGCCATGCCCAAGCGCCACCAGCGCGTTGCGGTGCCAGATGTTCGCGCAGCCGCTCGGGAGCACGAGCTGCTGGTAGAGGGCGAACGCCTCCTGACCCAGCCGATCAGCGCCAGCCAGGTCGCCCGTGTACCAGGCCGCAACGCTGAGGTTGTCGATGGCCATGGCCTGGCCGAGGGTGTCGCCGCCGCGCCGCGCCAACTGCAGGCTCTTCTCGTAATAGTCGGTGGCAGCTGCACCGTGGTTCTGGTCGAGTGCGACGTTGCCTAGGCTCAGGTAGGTGTTGGCAACGGCCTCGACGTCGCCCTGCTCCTTGGCGAGCTCGACGCTCTCCTTGAGCAACTTGGCGGCGCGCGTGTAGTCGGCGTGGTTCTGCGCCAGGATCCCGAGCATGCGTAACGCCGCCGTTACCGCCTTAGGCGCATCCGCCGAACGCGCTAGCTTCAATGCCTGCTCGAGAAGGGTCTCGGCCTCGACCAGGTCGCCTTGACGCCAGGCGAGCACGCCGTCCCCGAGCGCCGCCGAAGCCCGCAGGGCGGGAGCCACCTCGCCAGGCACGGCCGCTGCTTGCGCCAACTGTCTGCGCCCCTCGCTCAGAGCGCCGACGCGCTGCCAGTACGGACTCAACGCCACGGCCATTCCAAGTGCGCCCTCTGCGTCGCCGTTGTCAACGAACCAGGCAGCCGCGGTGCGCAGGTTGCCTTCCTCGTAACGGAGGCGCTCGAGCCACTCCTGCTGTTGTGGTCCCTGCAGCGCTTCAGGCACACGCGTGACGAGCTTGAGGTAGTAGCGCGCGTGACTGGCCTTCAGCTCCTCCGCCTGCGGGTCGTTGGCGAACTCTTCTAGCGCGAACTCCCTGATGGTCTCGAGCATGCTGAGGCGGCTGGCCTCCGGGTCTAAGCGTGCGAGTAGGCTGGCGTCCGCTAGGGCACCGAGGCCGTCTAGCACGGCGGGGTCGAGGCCGAGGACGGCCTCGATGGCGTCGAGGTACGCGCTCCCCTCGAAGAGAGCGAGGCGCGCGAACAGCGTGCGGTTGAACGGGCTGAGGAGCCCGTGCGACCAGGCGATGGTGGCGCGCAGCGTCTGCTGGCGGGCGGGAGCGTCGCGCGGACCGCCAGTCAGGAGCGGCAGGCGCTGCGTCATGCGCTCCTCCAATGCCGCCAACGACATGCTGCCGAGGCGCGCGGCCGCCAGCTCGAGGGCGAGCGGCAGCCCATCCAAGCGGTGGCAGATGTTGACGACGGAGCCGACCGACTCCTCGTCGAGCTCGAAGTCGGGGTGAAGCGCCTTCACCCGCTCGACGAACAGGCGCACGCCCCCATAGGTCATGGCTTCCGCGGCCGTCAATGGTTCCTCTCCGTCTGGCAACGCCATCGGCGGCACGGGGAACGAGACCTCGCCGGAGAGATGGAGGAGCGCACGCGACGTCACCAGGACCTTAAGGCCCTTGGCGGCGCCCAGCAGGCGTGTGACGTGCGGCATGGCGGCCAGCAGGCCCTCGACGTTGTCTAGCACCAGGAGTAGTTCGCGCCGCTGCAGAACGCTAATGAGTCGGTCGAGGGGCTCGCTAGTTACGGTCTCGTACAGCCCGACGGCGTACGCGATCTCGCCTAGGACGAGCTCGGGGTCGTGAACCATGTCGAGGGGCACGAACGCTACGCCGTCCTTGAAGTCTGGCTGCAGCGCCCTTGCCGCCTCGAGCGCCAGGCGGCTCTTGCCGATACCGCCAGCGCCGTGGAGCGTTACCAGGCGCGTCTCGCTCTGTTTCAAGAGCGTCAGGAGCTGCGCCAGCGTCGCTTGGCGCCCGACGAACGACGTGAGCGGCAACGGCAGCGGTGCGATAGGCAACTGGGGTATCGGTTCGACGACGCCGCTGCTCGGCGGCCCGATGAAGGAGGTGAGCGAACCGGGCGGCTCCTCGCCAACTGCGCCAGCTGCTTCCGCCGAGTCGCCTTCGGGAGGGGCGGTCGTTACGACCTCGGGTGGCTGAATGCCACTAACGGCGGTGCTCCCTGCCGCGCCGCGCAGCTTGGCGTCACGCCGCTCCTGTCGCTCGTGCATGTACCGAGCGATGTTCGTCAGGTTGGTCAAGATCGTAATCACCACGCCCAGTGCGGTGATCAAGGCGAGGATCGTTGCCATCCGCCCTCCGTGACCCAGTAATGGAAGTTGGACGTGGCGCGGGGTCGGAGGACATTCTAGAGGCGAGCGTGGGCTGGTGTCTGCTACGTGTCAGGCAGCGTCATAGTCCAAGGTACGCCCGGCGGATGAGTGGGTCGCCCCGGAGCTGCGCCGACGGCCCCTCCAGCACTAGGTGGCCGTTCTCGAGCACGTAAGCGCGGTCGCTGATCTTGAGGACCTGCGTGACGTTCTGCTCGACGAGCAGGATGGGCAGGCCCGTCTGTGACACGCCCCTGATGACCTGCATGACCTCGCGCACGAGTAGAGGAGCTAGCCCGAGGCTCGGCTCGTCCATGATGAGCACCTTCGGGTGCAGCATGAGCGCGCGGCCGATCGCCACCATCTGTTGTTGCCCGCCAGACAGGGCGCCAGCTGCTATGCGGCGCTTGTTCTGCAGGTCAGGGAAGAGGCCGTAGACGCGCTCGAAGCCCTCGGCGCGCCTCGCCCTAGCGGGCGGTAAGTAGGCGCCAAGCGAGAGATTCTCCTCGACGGTCATGTCCGGGAATAGTTGACGGCCCATCGGCACGTGCGCCAGCCCGCGCAGGGCCAGGTGGTGCGGTTTGAGGCCGGTGACATCCTCGCCGTCAAGCAGGATCTTGCCGCCGCGCGGTTGGATCATGCCGGAGACGGCCCGTAAGATCGTCGACTTGCCGCTGCCGTTGCCGCCAACCAACCCAACGAGCTCGTGGGCGTTCACGTGCAGCGAGACGCCGAACACTACTTGGAGGTCGCCGTAGCCAAGGTTGGCCTCGACCACGTCGAGCACGCGGCGCGGCTCGGCAGCTACCGCGCTCGCTGCGGCAGTGGCGCTGCGGGCTTCGTCAGTCATCTGCGCCTCCGAGGTACGCCTCGATGACGCGCTCGTCGTTCATGACGTGCTCTGGTGCTCCGTGCGCGATCTTCTCGCCGAAAGCGAGCACGATGACGTCCTCGCAGAGCTCGGTGACGGCCTGCATGATGTGTTCGACCATCACGATCGCGATGCCGGACTCTGCCAGGGAGCGCACGAAGCCGATCATCTCCTTGAGGGCGGGTGGGTTGAGGCCGGCCATCAGCTCGTCTAGGAACAAGACCCGCGGTTTGACTGCGAGGGCCTTGGCTAGCTCGAGCCGCCTGCGCCGCGCCAGGTTGAGGTCTGATGAGAGCTGCATAGCCCGGTCTGCCAACCCGACGAGCTCGAGTGCGTGAGTGGCGGCCTGCTCGGCGGCCGCGCGGTTGTTGGCCTTCAGGAAGGCGGGGATCAGCACGTTCTCGAGCACCGTCAAGCCCTCGAAGGGGCGTTCTATCTGGAAGGTGCGGCCCATTCCGAGGCGCGTGCGCGCGTAAGGCTGCAGGCGACCTACTTCCGTGCCGAAGAAGTTGACCTTGCCGCGCCGCGTCTTGGCGTAGCCGGTCAGGGCGTTGAAGAGCGTCGACTTGCCTGCCCCGTTCGGGCCGATGAGGCCGACTATCTGGCCGGCCTCTAGCGTTAGCGATACGTCGTTCACCGCGATCAGGCCGCCGAACTGCACGGTGATGTTCTCAGCCACCAGCGCTTTTGGCATAGCGCCTCCTAACCGCGCGTGCGCGCAGCGCGCCCATCAAGCCGCGCGGCACGAACAGGACGACGACGACGATGAGGAGCCCGTAGATGAGGAGGTTGGCTTCGGCGAAGGTGTTGCGGAAGAGTTCCGCTGCAAGGGTGAGGAGCGCGGCCCCGACGAGCGGCCCGAAGAGGGTGCCGCGGCCGCCGATGATGGCAACCAACGCTATGCGCACGCTTAGGTGCAACTCGAACATGGGCTGAGGCTGCAGGGCCGACAGGAAGATGCCGTAGATGCAACCGCCGATCGCGGTGAGGGCGCCTGACAACATGAACGCCCACGACTTGACCGCCACCGGATTGATGCCTGCGGCCTGCGCGGACGACTCGTCTTCGCGCACGGCGCGCATCTGGTAACCGAGCTTGCCGCGCGTGACTATCGCGACGACCACCAGGACCAGCACCAGGTAGCCGAGCGCGAGCCAGAACTCCGTATGCCTGCTGAACAGGTCGAGCCCGAACGGCTCCTTGAGATCGAAGATGAAGAGGCCGATGGCGCCGCCCGTGAGTTTGCGCTCGTTGATGGCAACCAGCCGCAGGATCTCGGCGACGGCGATCGTGGAGAGCACGAAGTACGAGCCACGCAACCCGAAGGTCAGGCGGCCCCAC
>JBIQMD010000173.1:0-4913 GCA_044463725.1 Truepera radiovictrix | reverse complement strand
TAAACGGTGTTCGGCTTCGGCGTCAGGATGTACATCGTGTTGCCTATGACGATGGGGGGCGCCTCAAGCGAGTCGGTGACGCCAAGCTGAAGCGTCCACTTGACCTGGAGATTCTTGACGTTGTAGTTAGTGATCTGGCTTAGCGGGCTGTAGTTCCAACCTTGGTAGTTGCCGTTCGCCATCGCCCATTGGCTCGCGTCGCGCTGGATGCGCAGCAGCTCAGCGTTAGCCGAAGCCGCGCCGAGGGTGAGCAGGACTGCAAGGGCGAGCGCCAGGGGGGTGAGGGCCTTGCGCCAGCCCCGCTGGGAGGTTTTCTGGTTCGTCATTCGGTTGCCACCGTTGCCTTTCGAATACTTGCTTCTAGTGCCGCGAGGTAGCTTCTTGCTCTTGACTTGAGGACGATGCGCCGTAGCGCGCAGGACTCTCTTAGCGCTGCTCGGTCACCTCCTTGTCAAGCACGGCTCCGTAGTCGTTGCCCCACGAGTTACGGACGAAGGTAGCTATGGCCGCGATCTGATGGTCGTCTAGGGCGGTGCCGAAGCCTGGCATGCCGTGCTCGATGAAACCGTGGAGGATGCGCTCGGCGACGAACGCGGCGTTACCCAGGATCGAGTTACCAGCGAGCGCCGGGCCGATGCCGCCACCGCCAGTGGGGCCGTGGCAGACCGCGCAGTTGGCCGTGAAGAGGTGACCACCGGTGGTCATGAGCTCTTCGAAGGCGGCCGGGTCGATGTCAGCTTTCTGCTGGGCGAGCTTGTCGGTAACGGCGTCGCCCTTAGGAGAGACTAGGAAGAAAGCGTCACCCAACTTCTGGCCGCGGGTCGTGCCCTCGGCAGTGTCACGGCGGAACGTGTAAAGGGGATGGCCGTTGTAGGTGATCTGAACGCCGCCATCAGCACGCGTCGAGGTGCCAAGGAGGGTCTGATCTACGCCGGAGCCGGCCGTCGCTACGCCGTCGTCTCCGACGAGGAGGGCGGGCCAGTTGTTGGCGCATGCGTCCACGCACACGCTGGTGCCGTCAGTGTCTTCTACGTACAGGTAGAGCGAGTGGCCGCTTGGCGTGGCGAGCACGTCGCCGTAGTCTGCGTTGGCGACCACGGCGACATCGGCGGGGGCGGCGCCCTGCGCTGCTACTTGGAAACCAATTCCGATTAACGCCAGTGACGCGAGCAGCGCGACTGTTTTGGGTGCTTTGCTGAACATCCTTCAGACCTCCGTTTTTGGTGCGTGGACTTCGGCCGTCCGGTTCCCGGTTCTGAGCCCTCCAAGAGGCCCGTGGCTTGGGGTTCGCGCGGACGACTCCGAAGTGAGTGATCCGACTTGGCCTGCGTGGCCGGCCCCGTGGGAAGTGGGGGACGAAGCCCAAACGCAACTCGGTTTGAGAACGATGATATATGGGACGTTTGTCCCTGGGCAAGGTCGGGAGGACTCAGCGGCGCTCGCGAGTAGGCGATCAATCCTATGAACGTCCCGTTCCGAACGGCGTTTGTCACCATCGGCGAGGGCCGATTGATGAAGGGTCGGTGCAGCTCGCGCTACCACGACTGGTGCGCTGACGTGCTAGCATTCTCTTTCGCGGGCTGCAGGCCGTAGGTACCCGTCGAAGGACTGCGAACGGCGCGAGCGATCGCTTGCGAGTCAGCGCGGCCAGAAGAGCACGGCTAGCCAGCTACGGTAGGCAGCAGAACCCAGCGAGTAGGTGACCAGGGTAAGGACGATTTCGAGGAGCCAAGTGAGACTTAGGTTCGCACGGCACCAGGTGCTGTGCGGGTTTTCGTGTCTTGGTTCTATTGTGCGCGCGTACGAGCCATCGCGGCGACTTCTCGGGAGGTAATGGTGGCGGACAAAGTCAAGACCGACAAAGTGAAGGTAACCGGAGCTAAGGGCGCCGCCACTGCTGGTGAAGAGGCAGCATCGAGCGCCAAGGCAACTGGCGCGAAGGCGGCCAAGGCCCCTACCGCAAAGGCAAAGGCTACGGCTGCAAAGGCGCCTGCCGCAAAGCCGAAACCAGCCAAGGCCGCGGCTGCGAAGGCGAAGCCCGCTGCGTCAGTGGCTGAAGACGCCAAGGCCCCCGCCAAGGCGAAGACGCCCGCGAAGGCGAAGGCCCCCGTGAAGGCGAAGGCCAAACCAGCAGCCAGCATGACCGTGGCGGCGGCAGAGGCGGCCCCTGCAGAGGCGACGAAGAAGGCAGCGCCCAAGACGCCGGAGACCAAGCCCAGCGCTGCCAGGGCCACGCCGACCAAGTCCACCGCTGCCAAGGCGAAGAGCGAGCCTAGTGACGCCACAGCCAAGCCAGCTGCCGCGAAGGCGCCAGCAGCAAAGCAGGCGACCGCGAAGGCCGCCACCGCCAAGGCGCCCGCCGAGAAGACCGCAACCACGAAGCCTGCGGCCGTCAAACCGGTCGTAGCGAAGGCCGCGCCCAAGACGGCGTCCAAGACGGCGGCCAAGCCGGCCGCCAAGACGGCGTCCAAGCCGGCCGCCAAGCCAGCCGCCAAGGCGGCGAGCAAGCCAGCCACCAAGGCGGCCGCTAGCCCCGCTGCAGCTAAGGTCAAGGGCGCCAAGGCGCCCGACAAGGGCGATGCCGCCGCTGTAACGGGGGCCGTCTGGTTGCAGTCGCCAGTCATCGCCACGCTAGTAGCGCACGGCCTCGATGCGGGTGGGCAGCTTGACACCGAGGAGATCAGCGACGCCTTCCGCCGTGCCGTGGAGGAAGCTGGTCTCGACGTCGAGCAGGAGAACTTCGAGGAGCTCCTGGGGCACCTCGAGGCTCGCGGCGTCGCCGTAGCCGACTTGGCGGACGACGAGCTCATCGATGACGAAGACCTCGATGATGACGAGCTGGAAGAAGAGTCGGACGAGGAGATGGACCGCGAGGAGCTTGAGGCCCGCGCCGAGGCCATGGCCGATGCGCGACCCAAGACCAACGACCCCGTCAGGCAGTACCTGCAGGAGATCGGCCGCGTGAAGCTGCTTACGCTAGACGAGGAGATCGACCTAGCTAGGCGAATCGAGGACGGCGAGGCGTCGCGCGCCATCCTCGCGGAGTGGACCGACGATGGCGAGGAGCGCCAACGTCGTCGGCACCAGCGCATCGTCGAGGACGGCGACCTCGCCCGCAAGCACCTCATCGAGGCGAACTTGCGCCTGGTCGTCAGCATCGCCAAGAAGTACAACGGCCGCGGCATGAGCTTCCTCGATCTCATCCAAGAGGGCAACCAGGGCCTCATCCGCGCAGTCGAGAAGTTCGAGTACCGCAGGCGCTACAAGTTCTCCACCTACGCAACGTGGTGGATCAGGCAGGCCATCAACCGGGCCATCGCCGATCAGTCGCGTACCATCCGCATCCCCGTGCACATGGTCGAGACGATCAACAAGCTCACGCGCGCCAGCCGCCGCCTGCAGCAGGAACTCTCCCGCGAACCGACGTTCGCCGAGATCGCCGATGCCATGGGCCCCGACTGGAACGCCGAGAAAGTCGAGGAGGCGTTCAAGCTCACGCGTGAACCGTTCTCCCTCGAGACCCCGATCGGCGACGAGGAAGACAGCTTCTACGGCGACTTCATCCCGGACGAGAACATCGAGTCGCCCGTTGACGAGGCCTCCAAGAACATCCTCAGCGAGGAGCTCGACGAAGCGCTCAACAAGCTGAACGAGCGCGAAGCGATGGTCCTGAAGCTCCGCAAGGGCCTCGTTGACGGCCGCGAGCACACCCTCGAAGAAGTGGGAAGCCACTTCGGTGTAACTCGCGAACGTATCCGCCAGATCGAGAACAAGGCGCTGCGAAAGCTCAAGTACCACGAGAGCCGTACCCGTAAACTGCGGGACTTCCTCGACTGACCCTGAGAGACCCATATTCTGGAACGCCGCCAACCCAGCTTGCGGTTGGCGACGTTCCCTTCTCAGTGCGGTCCTGCTAGTTGACTGCCACGATGGGCAGGGTCAGGGTGGCTTCCAGGCCGCTATCGGTGTTGAACAGCGTGAGATTGCCCTCCAGCGCCCTCGCTATGAAGCTCACGAACGCCAGGCCCAACCCGTGGCCGGCTGGGTCAACGTCGCCGCGTTCGCTGGAGCGGAAGAACGGCTCGGTGACCTGGGGGAGTTCGTGCGGCGGTACGCCGCGCCCGCTGTCGTGAACCTTCACGGTGAGCGAGCCAGCTTCGGCTGCGACACTTACGGTAGTAGCGCCAGAGCCGTGCCGCAGCGCATTGTCGACCAAGTTGGTAAGTGCCTGTTGCAGCAAGCGCGCATGCGTCACCTTGAGTTGGGCAGGAGAACTGACTGCCAGTGTGAGGCGCTGGCGCTTCTCGGCGGGGAAAGTAGCCAGCGACTCTTCGAGCAGCGGCGCCAGTAGGCGTGCTTCGAGGCTGGGGCCCGCAGAGCGTGCCAATGCCAAGAGTGCCGCTAGCACCTCGTCCAACTGGTTCACTTGGCGCTGCACTACCGGCAGCACCTCTTCGGCAGATGCCAGTCCCAGCTCAACACGCTCGATCTGCAGGCGCATTGCGCTTAGGGGCGTGCGCAGCTCGTGCGAGGCGTAACGCGTGAAGGCGCGCTCGCGGTCGATGTAACCCTGGACGGCGCCCGCCATGTCGTTGAAACTGCTGGTCAGCCTACTCAGTTCGTCGTTCCCGGCTGCTAACGGCACCCGTTGCGGGAACGACTGTGCAGCTACTTCGTTGGTGGCTTGCGTGAGGCGCTTGAGCGGCCTCGCGATGCGGCGCGACAAGAACCAGGCGCCCGCAAACGCAAACAGGAGCATGAGCGGAATGTCGATGAGGTCGAAGAGAAGCCGATCCGACGCGACCAGCTCGCCGAGGCCGCCAACGGCCATGCTGGTCTCGTCGCGCTCGAGCATCTCACCGCCGCTTGCCAAACGGTCGATGACGACGTCGAGTACGCCTTCAAGGGCGGCG
>JBIQMD010000172.1:0-4930 GCA_044463725.1 Truepera radiovictrix | reverse complement strand
GACCCTAGCGAACCTCGACGGGGTAGTGGTGCAGGCGGCAGACGGCAGCCTCTACAGCGCCCGCAGCGGCCGCTGGGACGCTCAGACGCGCGTGTGGACCCTGCAGGGCGGCCAAGTCACGAGACCAGAGCAGGCGCCGATGCCGTTCACCGACGTAACGCTGCCTTTCGCGCTCGAATCCAACCCGACTGAGACCCTGGTGCGCGCCGCGCAGCTCCCCGTAGATCAGTTATGGCAGCAACTACGCTCGGTTTCCAAAGCGGGAGGGAACACGCGCGAGTTGAGTTACGACCTCAACAGGCGCGTCGCTGACGCGTTCAGCGCGGCCATCTTCGCGGTGTTCGCCGGCGCGATCGCACTGCGGGTCAGGGGCCGCGCGGCGGGGTTCGCCTGGACCATCGTGCTCCTAGTCGGCTTCTGGGCGACCTGGATCTTGGCAGGCAACCTGTTCGACTCCGGCGCACTAGGGCCGCTCGCGGCTGCCTGGCTGACGCCCCTGCTCGCAGGCGTTGGCGCACTGGTGCTTGCCTCGCGGACGTTGCGCTCATGACGCGCTGGGGCCGCTACCTCATCAGCGAGACGGTGCCGATGTTCCTCGCTGGCGTCGTTGCCCTCGTGCTGCTGCTCCTGCTCTACTTCTTCCTCGGCGTACTCGCTGACGTCCTCGCTCGCGGCGTCAGCATCTCGCTGCTCGCCCGCTACCTACTGTTCAAGCTGCCAGCCGCCGCCGCACCTGGCCTGCCTCTCGCCCTGCTCTTCGCGGCGCTCCTGACGATGACGCGGCTAGGGCAAGACGGTGAACTCAAGGCCGCGCTGCTGCTAGGTCTTGGGCCGCGGCGTTTCGTCATGCCACTACTGGGCCTTGGGTTGGCGGTTAGCGCCGTCGCGCTAGTGAACAACGAGTTGGTCGGGCCGTGGAGCGAGCGCCGTGCGGCCGAGGTCGAAAAGGACATCATGCTCGTGAGCCCAGAGACCATCGTGCAGGCTGGCTCGTTCTTCACGGACTCCCTCGGGCGCAGCATCTTCATCGGGCAGGTCTTGCCTGGAGGCGAGTTCCGCGACATCACCGTGATCACGCCGGGCGGGAGCAGCGGGCCACGCGAGGTGATCACGGCCGCGAGCGGCTCGTCTGATCCGGAGGCTGGCGTGTGGCGCCTGCACGACCTCGCGTTGCGGGTGTTGCGCGACGGGCGGCTGACGCTCGACGTGCGCTCGGAAGAAGCGGTACTGCCAGTCAGGGGTCTAGCAGCCACGTCGTCGACACCACCGGACCTCGTGTACTTGCCCCTGCGCGAACTAGTGCAGCGCCTGCGCAGTCCCGACGAGGAGGAGAAGCCGGCAGAGTGGACCGCGCTTCACCGCAAGCTGGCGGAACCACTTGCGGCCACGTCCTTCGCGATCTTCGCAGCGGCGGTTGGGCTCTTCACCTTCAGGCGCGGCGCCAACCTTGGCTTCGTTGCGGCGCTGCTCCTTACGTTCGTCTACTACGCTACGTGGAGCGTGACCAAACTCCTCGGCGCCCAAGGCACGGTTCCAGCATGGGCAGCTGGCTGGGCACCCGATGCCCTCTACTTACTGGCTGGCTTTGTTCTGCTGCTCGCCGCGAGGCGGCGCTAACTCCATGCTTCGAGGCGCGTGGCTGCGCCCACTTGGCGCACTGCTGGCCATGGCGCTGCTCGCCTCCTGGGCGGCGGCGGCGCGCATTAGCATCGACGCCAGCTCAGACCCTGAGAGCCGCCTCGAGATCCGCACCCTCACCCTGCCGGACGGCAGCGAGGTCGCGCTCTACGTTCTCACAGGCAACGGCCTAGTCGTGCGCATCGACGACGACACGCTCGAGGCCGACCACGTCGAGGTTGACCTGACGAACCGCGTCGTGCGCGTAGTTGGGCCTGGCTCGTTCACGACCGGCGATGAGACCGTGACGGGCGAGGACCTCATCATCGATCTGCGCGCAGAATCGTTCAGCGGCGACGACGTGCTCATCGTCACCCAGGCGATCGACGTTAGAGGCGACCGCGCCAGCCGCGTGCCCGGCCTCATCCGCGTAGCGATGGGGTTCTTCAGCCCATGCACGAGGTGCGGTCAGGAACTCGAGGACTACGCCTTCAAGGCCGCCAAGATCGAGATCTACCCTGGCGACCGCCTCGTGGCGTACGACGTGACCGTCCTGATAAGAGGCGCGTCCGTGCTTGCGCTGCCGCTCATGGTCCTGCCGCTGGCGCCGCCTGATCGCCAACCGCGCATCGTGTACGTGACTGGCAACGCCACGAGCCGCGCGCGCCTCTCCCTCAACTGGCCTTATGCAGCTGGCGCCGACGCTTACGGAGACGTCGGCCTGCGCTACTACGCCGACGTGCTCCCTGGCGGGTCCGCGTTCGGTGACTTCTTCCTCGGCGGCAGCGTGCTCGAGAGTTACCTCGGCGGGTCGTTGAACCACCGCTACTACACGGAACGCGGCAAGGGCGAGTTCTTCGTAGACTTCACGCCCGCCTTCGTCACTTACGGCGCGGGTGGCACGGTGGCGCCCCCGACCGGCGTCGGCGAACCGCTCTTCGTCGTGCGCTTCTCCTACGCCGACGAGACCGTGCTCGGGCCGCCCCAAACGAACTTCCTCTTCAGCCGCGACGACGCGCGCAGACCGCGCATCTGGGAAGCGAGCTACTCAACCGTGCGAGTGCAGGACGGGGTGAGGGGCACGTTCACGACGCGCGTGTTCTACGACCTCGACCCTCTAGACGCCGTCAGCACCCCGAGTTATGCGAGTCGCTTCGAGGCGCTGCAGACAATCGCACGCTTGCGCGTCGAGCCTGACGAGCTGCCAGCTAACCTCGGTGGCCTGACTCTTGAGCGCCTCTTCGTCGACATCGGCGCGTTCCAAGACCGCAGCAACGCCCTCAACCGCTCTGCGGCCGTGGTGCCCGTCACGAGCGGCGGGCGCCTGGTCGAATCGCACGCGCTCGCGCTAACGCCTCTCACCCTCTGGTCAGGCGCACGCCTCGAAGGCCGCACTGACTTCACCGGCTACTACTACGACACCGCCGAGAGGCAAGTCGAGTGGCTCAGTTACCTCGCGCTGCAGCAGGAGTTCGGGCGCTTCGGCAACCTCGGGGTCAGCTACACGCGCGACGTGCGCGAGGGCGAGACGCCGTTCCGCTTCGACCTCTTCCCCTACCGCAACCGCAGCGAGGTCCGCACGCGGCTGCGCCTCGACCCGCTGCCGTGGTTGCGCTTCGAGCAGGCAGGCGGCTACGTCCTCGTCGACGACCGCGACCCGACGCAGGTCGGTTGGGCGCCGCTCGAGTCGACCCTCACGCTGTTGAGCAACCTGGATTGGATCAGCATGACCGTCAAGAACCGCTACGACCTCGACACCCCAGACCCAGGCGCCATCGACGTGACCCTCAGCCTGAGCACGCGCGGCGCCTTCAGGGCGGCGCTCGAGGTCAAGCACGGCGCTGACCTGTTGAGCACCCCAGACCGCATCACGGGCGAGCTACGCGACACGTCGCAGACGTCGGTGAAGGCCTCGGTCGGGGTGGCAGGCATCGTAGACCTCAGCGTCGCAACCGGCTACCGCTACGCCCCAGCCACGTTGCCCGTCGGCACGGCGCCCGACCACTACGACGACCTGGAGGTGAAGCTCACACTAGGCACCATCGAGCACGCAGACGCCGTGCCTGGCCTGGCCGTCACCTACGCCCGCGACCTCGACCTCGGGCGCGTTAGCGCCTTCGCCGTCGAGGCCTCCGCCGACCTAAGCGTCCTGCAGTTCGACGCAAGTCAGCGCATCAGCCTGCCTTCCGGCCAGCTCGCCGCCAGCAGACTGCGCGTAGTGTGGCCGGGCGTTGCTTCGGCGCAGGCCGAGGGGCTCCTATGGCTCGGCACTGACTGGCTTGGCCTACCGCAGCCGGGGCCTTACGTGCGCACCCTTACCTTCAGCCTCGAGGACGCCCCCGGAAGTGGCCGCCCTAGCTGGCAGGTGCAGTACTCGACCCTCGTCGACCCGAGCGTTGCCCCTGTGGGTGAAGACCTCGGTTACCGCAACTCCATCCTCTCCGGCCGCGTGCTGCTCGTAGACGAGGTGCTCGGACCGGCGCGCTTCAGTGTCGACGGTTTCGTCGAGCTCCTGTGGGCCGACGACCGCCAACCGACGACCTACTTGCGGCGCGGGAACCTCACGTTCGGCGTCGACCTTTACGAGCGCGTCGGGCTACAGGGCACCGTCGGTTACGCAGGTGCATACGACTACGCGGCCGAGGTCGTCAGCTCGGGCCGCCTCACGTTGCAGGAGGTGGCGCTCATGGTGCGCCCGATCGACACCCTCTACGTTGGGGCCGTGTTCAACGAGGTATGGGACCTCGCGGGAAGCAGCACGTCTGGCCCGGCCTTCAGCCTGCAACCGCGCTTCGTGGTCGTGTGGAACCGGTGCTGCTGGGCGCTCTATGGCTCTTGGGACTCGAAGTCGGGCGCGGTGGCGGTGACGTTGACTACTCCCGGCGCCAATCAAGGCATTGGCCACGTGTTCGAGACTGGCTGGGTCATCCCCGGGCGGAAACCATGACCCGCTACTTGCTCGTGTTTCTAGCGTTGGCTGCGCTGCTGACCGCCTGTACCGGCACGACCGAGCCGCGGCCACCAACGCTGCTCGTCGTTGGCTACGCAGCTGGCACCGGCCCGACCCTAGCCCTCGTCGAGGACAGCGGGCCGACCGCAGTTCCAGCTCGCTTGCAGTTCGTGGCTGGCAGTGAGCGCCCACTGCTGGCTGACGCCGTCGCCATGGACATCGAGGACCGCGATTTCACGCGCGCCTACGCCTGGGTGCTCGTACGCTCGCAGGCTACGAGCGGCGGCGTCTTGTCGGTCGACGCGTGGCTGCAGCGCTTCGCCACCTCGGGCTTCGCCTATGGCGCGGTCGGGCCGGAATTCC
>JBIQMD010000171.1:0-4943 GCA_044463725.1 Truepera radiovictrix | reverse complement strand
CTGCCGACCATCGGTCCACTCCTGTACGACTCGCTCCTCGCGAAAGACCAGTACGTAGCCATGTCGCTCCTCCTCCTCGCCAGCGCCCTCCTCATGGTCGGCAACCTCCTCGCCGATTTGGCGTTGGCGTGGGTCGGCCCCCGGATCCGCTATGACTGACGCCCAGGCGACCACGCCGCCAGCCGTCAAGCGCGAGTTCGGGCCAAGCCAACGCGTCCTGGCTTGGCGGCGCTTCACGCGTTCGCGCACTGGCGTCATCGGCGGCGTCATCCTGGTGCTCCTCTACCTCACGGCGGCAACGGCGCAGTTCCTCGCCCCTTACGACGTCACCACGCAGCACCGCGCTGTCTACCAACCACCGCAACCCATCAGGGTGTGGCACGAGGGGCGGTTGACGTGGCCGTTCACTTACGCCATGCAGCAGGAGCGCGACCCCGTTACCTTCCGGCGCATCTTCGTCCCAGACTTCGAGCGGTCGCTACCGCTGCGGCTGTTCGTAAAGGGCGAAAAGTACACGTTCTTGGGGCTCTTCGCCACCGACCGCCACCTCTTCGGCGCCATCGGCGGCGACTACTACCCGCTCGGTACCGACCGCTTCGGGCGCGACCTCTTCTCACGCATGCTCGTCGGGTCCCAAGTCTCGCTCACGGTGGGGCTCATCGGCATCATCATCTCGTTCGGCATCGGCATCTTGGTCGGCGGCATCAGCGGCTACTACGGCGGCTGGGTCGATCAGGTGCTGCAACGCCTCGTCGAGGTGCTACTGAGCTTCCCGCGCATCCCCATCCTGCTGGCCTTGGCCACCGTCATCCCTAGCACCTGGCCGTCCACTTACGTCTACCTCGGCATCGTCGTCGTGCTCGCCTCCATCGGGTGGGCCGGGCTCGCGCGTGTGGTGCGTGGGCAGGTGCTGGCCGTGCGCGAGACGGAGTTCGTGACGGCAGCTAGGGCGCTCGGGGTGCGCGACCTCACCATCGTCGTCAAGCACGTCGTGCCTAACCTCGCCTCTTACCTCGTGGTAGCCGCTACCCTCGCGCTGCCCGGCTACATCCTGGGCGAGAGCGCGCTGTCGTTCCTCGGCCTCGGCGTGAAGGAGCCCATGACGTCCTGGGGTCTGCTCCTCAAGGACGCGCAGAACTTCGAGTCGCTGCGCCTCTACCCCTGGTTGTTGGCGCCAGGCGCCCTCATCGTCATCTCGGTGCTGGCGTTCAACTTCGTGGGCGACGCCCTGCGTGACGCGGCCGACGTGAGATCTAGGTGACCCCATGACCAAGCTGCCTCTGATGATCGACCTGTCCGCCCCCGCCCTCACCCCCGGCGAGCGCGAGTTCCTCGCCGAGGGCCGCGTGGCTGGCATCTGCCTCTTCGGGCGCAACGTCGTCGACCGCTACCAACTCGCCGACTACCTGGCCGAGGTGCGGCAGGTGGCTGGCGACGACGTGATCGTGGCCGTCGATCAGGAGGGCGGTGGCGTGCTGCGGCTGCTGGACGTGCCCTTCCCGCCCCCAGCCATGGCGCTTGGCGCCGCCGACGACGTGGCGTTGACCGAGGCGGTCGCCGCGGCCACCGGCCGCGCGGTGGCAGCCGTGGGCATCAACCTCGACTTCGCGCCCGTTGCAGACGTCAACTCCAACCCAGCCAACCCCGTGATCGCCGATCGGTCGTTTGGTGCGGACCCGGCGCTCGTCGCGCGCCACGTAGCGGCCTTCGTGCGCGGCCTGCAATCTGCCGGGGTGGGCGCCACCCTCAAGCACTTCCCTGGCCACGGAGACACGAGCCTCGACTCTCACCTCGCCCTCCCCGTCGTCGACCGCTCGCTGACTGAGCTGCGGACAACCGAGTTCGTGCCTTTCCGCGCGGGCATGGCTGCTGGTGCCGCCGCCGTCATGAGCGCCCACATCGTGCTCCCCAGCCTCGACCCAGACCTGCCAGCCACCCTCTCGCGCCGCGCCATGCACGGGCTGCTAAGGAACGAGCTCGGCTTCGACGGACTAAGCGTTACGGATGCCCTCGACATGCAAGCCATAGCCCAGCGCTACGGCGCCGGCCGCGCCAGCGTCATGGCGTTGGCCGCGGGGGTCGACCTGCCCCTCACCCTCGGACCGATCGAACAGCACCGGGCCACCGTGGCTGCGCTCGAGGCGGCCGTGGCATCCGGCACACTTAGCGGAGGCGCGGTGGCCGCCGCCAATGGGCGCATCGCTGCCTTCGTGAGCGCCTACCCAGCTAGGCCAAGTGGCGGCAACCTAGGCGCCGTCGAGGTCGCCGATCGCGCCACCATGGCCACCGCAACGAAGCGCGGGCTCGTCAGCATCGGCACCTTGCCGCGCTTGCGGCCAGGCGACCGGGTAGCGTTGCTCGCCACCTCCTCCGTGCGCGCCAGCGCCGCCAGTCAACTGAGCGCCAGGCCAGCGGACGCCCTCGTCGACGAGCTAACGCGCCGCGGCGCGCAGGTGTTACGCCACGACCTCGTCTGGGGCGAGGCGAACGACCCAACGCCGTGGCTAGGTGGGCTCGGCCTCGTGCCAGACGCCGTCATCTACGTCTCCACGAGCCGCACCCGCGTGGCGCCAGACGAAGTGGCCGCTGCGCGCGTGGCGGCAGCGTGGGCGCGCCACGCGGGCGTACCCTTCGGTCACGTTGCGCTCTGGAACCCGTACTCGACCGAACTCGTTCCTGGCCCGGCCCTGCTGGCATTCGGGTACCGCGGGACCGCCGCTGCCGCCGTAACGGACGTCCTCTTCGGCGAGGCTGCCACCGGCACGTTGCCCGTACCGCTCAGCACTGCGTCCTAGCGGAACCTTGCTTCCCGAAGACGCCCGGGAAGCGCGCCTCTATCGACCCACTTGGGCTGAACCTACCCTCTTCCTCGGGCGCGCCTTAGTGTTGAGGTCCTATTCGGCCCGCACGTAACGCAAGTGCGTGGCCTCCGGCCCGGCGAGCACGGAACCAATCCGAAAGCGTGGTCCGGGCCCACTCAATCCTTCGAACAGGCGCCGCCCGCCGTTGAACAAGACTGGCGCCAGGGCGATCTCGAGCTCGTCGACGACGTCCAAGTTCAGGTACTGCTGGATGACGTTCGCCCCGCCAGAGATACGTACATCGCGGTCGCCTGCGGTCTCCCGGGCCAGCTCTAGGGCTCGCTGCGGACCATCGTTCACGAAGTGGAAAGTCGTGCCGCCCGGGCGCACCCACGGTTCGCGCTTCTCGTGCGTCAGGACGTAGACGGGAGTGTGGAATGGCGCTTCCTCGGGCCAGCTGCGTTCGCCTTGCTCGAACATGCGCTTGCCCATGATACTGGCTCCGGAGCGCTCGAACGTCCCGCGGATCTGGTCGTTGACGGGGCCGGTCTCTCCGCCGGGCCCGAACTGGAGCTTCTCGCGGAAGTACCGGCTGTTCAACAGCCAGGCCATCAGCGCGCCCCAGTTGGCGCCCCAGTTCTTGTACTCGGGAGTATCCCAGTGCTCCAGCGACATGCCTTCAGGCGCCAGGTAGCCGTCGAGACTGAGCGCGATGTTCACGAAGACTTTGGACATTGCCCCTCCGGTTGCTGGCTCGTCCCCCTAGGGCGCGAGCAGGGCCTCACGAGCCCAGCTTAGTGCGCCTTAGCGTCATGGCGTTGATGGCGACCACCACGGTCGACGCGCTCATCAGCACGGCGCCGGCTGCCGGGGAGAGCACGAAGCCAACCCCGACGAGCACGCCAGCGGCAAGCGGCAGTGCGACGGCGTTGTAGCCCGTTGCCCACGCCAGGTTCTGCATCATCTTGCGGTAGGTGGCGCGCGAGAGCTTCAGGGCGGCGAGGACGTCGAGCGGGTCGTTCTCGACCAACACCAGGTCGGCGGACTCGATGGCGACGTTGGTGCCCGCGCCGATGGCGATGCCGAGGTCGGCCTCTAGCAGGGCGGGAGCGTCGTTGATGCCGTCGCCAACGAAGGCGGTCGGCGCGTCTTTCTGCAGTTCGCGCACCTTCTCTGCCTTCTCGCCTGGCAGCACGCGCGCGTAGTAGCGCTCGATGCCGAGCTCGCCCGCCACCGTCCGCGCCACCGCCTCGGCGTCGCCCGTGATCATCACGGGCTCTACGCCGATCTCCTTGAGGGCGCGGATGGTGTCCATGGCGCTCTGGCGCACGCGGTCGGCGAGCGCGATCAGGGCTACGGTGCGCTTCTCATCCATCAGGGCGATGACGCTCTCGCCACGCGCTTCCGCCTCCTCGAGTCCGAGCTGCAAGCTAGGCGCGAAGCCTAGGCCCTGTTCCTCGATCCACTCCGGTCGGCCGACTGTGTAGCGGGCGCCGTTCACGCGGCCGCTTACGCCCTTGCCCGCCTCCACCTCGAACTCCTCGACCGGGGGTATCTGCAGGTTGCGGCCTCGCGCCACCTCCACGACAGCCTGGGCGAGGGGGTGCTCGCTACGCGCCTCGAGCGCGGCCGCCAACCGCAGCGCGTCGTCTTCCGTCGTCTGGTCGGCGTAGGTCGCGCGGACGCCGAACTTGCCCTCGGTGAGGGTCCCGGTCTTGTCGAACGCGATGATGCCGATGTCGCGGGCGCGCTCGAAGGCCTCGCGGTTACGCACCAGAATGCCGTTCTTCGCGCTCATGGCGGTGGCGTTGACGATCACGAGCGGGATGGCCAACCCAAGGGCGTGCGGGCAGGCGATGATCAGGACCGTGACGGTGCGGGTGATGGCCTGCTGCATGTCGCCCGTGGCGACGAGCCACGCCACGAACGTGACTGTGCCAGCGCCAACTGCGATGTAGAAGAGCCAACCAGCGGCGCGGTCAGCGAGGTTCTGGAAGCGGCTGCGGGACGATTGCGCTTCGGCCACCAGGCGCTGGATCTGCGAGAGGGTGGTCGCGCCGCCAATGCGGGAGACCTCGACCGTCAATGCCCCCTCACCGTTGACGGCGCCAGCCACCACCTCGCTGCCCTCCACCTTGGGGA